>PWPN01000302.1 GCA_003557125.1 Phycisphaerae bacterium
CAGCGCGACGACCGTTTCGAGCCGTTCGACACGACGCTTGCCTGGTCCTGGCAGCAGGGGACGATGCTCCAGTGGATGGGCACCTCACGGCAGGCGATCTACAACACAGTGGACGGCGACCGCTACGTGGCGGTCATCCGCGACCTCGACACGGACAGGACGCGCATCCTGCCGCGCCCCATCTACGCGATCAGCGACGACGGGCGACAGGCTGTGACGCTCGACTACGAACGCGTCAACCGCCTTCGGCCCGGTTACGGCTACATCGCCTTGCCCGAGCAGAATCCCGAGGATCCCGCACCGGCCGACCGCGGCATCTACTGGATGGACCTGGCCACGGGCGAAAACAAGCTCATCCTCTCGCTCGAATGGGCGGCCGGCCATCGACCCGACGCGCGTTTCGAGGACGGCGAGCACTGGTTCAACCATCTGCAGTTCAACCCGTCGGGCACGCGGTTCATCTTCCTGCACCGCTGGCGTGGGCCGAACGTCAGGCGCAGGGAGACGCGCCTCTATACAGCCGCTCCCGACGGCAGCGACGTACGGCTCCTCTCGGACGTGGGGATGGTCTCGCACTTCGACTGGCGGGACGACGACACGATCCTCGCCTGGACGCGAACCGAAGACCGCGGCACGCACTTCTATCTCATTGACGATCGTACGGGCGAACACACGGTGCTCGGCGAAGGCGTGCTTCCGCGCGACGGGCACTGTTCCTATTCGCCCGATCGCACATGGATCCTGACCGACACCTACCCGGACCGCCATAACATGCAGACGCTCATCCTCTACCGCGTCGCCGACGGCAAGCGGTTCGACGTCGGGCGATTCTATCAGCCGCGGAAGCTGCGCCAAACGCCGTACCGCTGCGACCTGCACCCGCGCTGGAACCGCGACGGCACGCAGGTCTGCATCGACTCGACCCACGAGTACAGCCGCCAGATGTACGTCATCGACGTGTCGGAGATTGTCGGCTCATAATGTCGACTATGGGATCGGTCCAATGCACGGGATAAAACGGCCCGATGGCGTCATGCTCCGCTGGGATACATCGAGCGTTCAGAATCCCAGGTCGCGCCCCTTGTGCGTGGCCAGGCCGATCTGTTCGACCGGGCCTCGGCGCCCGTTGTACCACAACATCCACTGCTTTCCGTCGAAGATGGCGTAAGGTTTGTAGACCGCGTCGGCGTCCCACTGCCCTTCGCTCGGAGAGATGATCGGATTGGCGCGATGCCGCTCCCAGCCGGTAATGCCGTCGCGGGAACGGGCCACCCCGATCCGGGCGAGATGGATATTCTCGAAACCGATGTAGAACATCAGGTACCAGCCGTCTTTGCGGATCACCT
The DNA here is from genome assembly GCA_003557125.1 of Phycisphaerae bacterium. GTDB lineage: Bacteria > Planctomycetota > Phycisphaerae > UBA1845 > PWPN01 > PWPN01. Next base: position 1,347 of record PWPN01000302.1, read on the forward strand.
GGCAGGCGGTCACGCGCTCCTGTTCCCATGGGTTCGATGGTTCGGGCCGGAAGATGGGATTGTCGGGGTGCTTCGTCCAGTTCAGGCCGTCGGGGCTCGTGGCATAGCCGATGGCGTTCGGTTCGAACAGTTCTCCGCCCGAATACCACATTCGGAACTTCTTTTTGCCTTCGTCCCAGATCACGTGCGGGCACATGACCGCGACTTGCTCCCAGGGCTCTTCGGGAGAAAGGACGGGCTTGTCGCTCTGTCGCTCCCACGTCACCCCGTCCGGGCTCGTCGCGTAACCGATCCAGGATTTTTCACGGGTCATGCCGGTATACCAGAGGTGGTACCCATCGTCCCTGCGAAGAACGACCGGCCGATTGATAAGCTCTTCCCAGTCCGTCTCGGGGTTCGGTTCCAGGATGAGGACGGGTTCGTTCCATTCGATTCCGTCACGGCTCTCGACCAGGGCAAGACTTTTACGGGGCCGCCACGAGAACCACATGCGGTAACGATCCTCGTCTTTCAGCACGGAGATGTCGAAGCAGGTGCCGAGATCCCCGCCGAGAACCGGGTTCGACGGATGCTTCACCCAGCCGGCAGAGGCCTCGTCGCCTGTCTCCTCGGCTGCGGGCATTGCAGGCTGAGTGGTTGGGTCCGCCTGGGAACTGCTCACAAGCTGCCAACTGAATAGCGCAACGGCCCAAAGCAGTAGCCACCCCCACTTTGGTTTAACCGCGAGGAAGGAGACGGATGCCATCATGCGTTTTCTCCTTTCATGAAAGCGGATGATTTTCCGCATTCTGGGCATTGGGAGAGCCTGGCGCGGCGCCATAGCATGAACACGTAGATTAACCGCCTGGAACCTGAGTGTAAAGCATGTGCCTTGTTCGGGCTGGCTGGCCACGTCGATCGTCGCGCAGTGGGCTTCGAGGATCCGCGCCGGGTGCCACTGGCGGCTTGTCCGCCAGTGCTTTGCCTGAAATCGCCCGGTCCCTCAACAGTTACTCACGTCTCGTTCGTTGTGATTCGTCGTGGCCGGCGCAGGCACGTCGCACGAACTCGATGAACACACTGCCTGGAGCGTAAGGGTGAAGCACGTCCCTTGTCCAGGCCGACTGGTGACGTCGATCGTCGCTCCGTGGGCTTCGAGGATCCGTGCGGAGATGGCCAGGCCGAGGCCCGTCCCGCTGCCGCCGTCCTTGGTGGTGTAAAAGGGCTCGAAGATGTGCGGGAGGACTTCGGGCGGGATGCCCTGGCCCGTGTCGATGATGTCGAGAACGATTCGGCCATCGTCCTCGCGCATCCCGTGGCGCAACGTGACTCGGCCTCCTTCCGGCATCGCGTCGGCTGCATTGATGAGCAGATTGATCAGGACCTGCGTCAACTGCGGGCGATCGGCCAGCACGCGCGTGTGCGAACCGGCGGTCTCGTGAACGACGTCGATCCGCCCGCGATCGAGGCGAGGCTGCACCACGAGCAGCGCGTCGCGGATCGCGTCATCGAGCTGGATGTCGACGAGTGTCACGGGTGCATCGCGTGCCATGTTCATCATACGGCGAAGGCTCATCTCGATGCGATAGAGCCCTTCTTCCATGAGGTCGAGCAATTTGCGGGTTTGTGCGACGTTGCCCGGGTCGCGCCGGATGATGCGCGTGCAGTTCTGGAGCCCGTCGAGCGGGTTATTGATCTCGTGGGCCAGTGCGGCCGTCAGCTCGCCGATGAGCGCGAGCTTCTCGCTGCGCGTCAGTTGTCGGCGGAGATTTTCCCGCTCCTCGACGAGCTCGCGAAGGTGATCGATGAGCCGATCGAGCGAGCCGGCGAGCTTGACGAAGTCCTGGCGGGCGGTGTCGTCGATCGGTCGGCGCAGATCGCCGCGACTCAGCGCGTCCGTCGTCTGGCGGAGCTTGCCGAAACTGTGCCTCAGGTGCCGTGTCGCCAGCCACGTGGCGCACCAGCCGGCCAGCATCGCCCCCCCGGCGACCCACAGGATCGCGCCCCAGTGCGCCGGCCAAAGCCAGTAGGCCAACACCGCCGACAGGCCGACCATGCCGCTGTGACAGCACAAAACACGATGACGGAATCCGATGGGAATGAGCCGCGCCATGGCCGGGCTATTGTAACCGAGAGAACGCAGCCGCGGGCGAATTTTTACGGAAGTTTTTGATCAGATCGAAGTGCCCGGTCTGAGCGGGGGGGAGGGAGAGCCCAATGAGCGACCCTCCGCAGCCAACACGTCGTCAGAAGCTCACCTCGTGGCTCACCCCCCTGACTCACACACCATTCGCCCATGACTGCTACAATGGGGGCTATGAGACCCTACCGACCGACCACACGCCGACCGCCCCCGCGATGGGTTCGCGAGGACTGGATGCCGACGCTCGACGATCTCGACTGGCTCGCTTCCGACGAGGGAGAGGCTGCCTGCCGTGCGATGGCTTCGGACGAGCCGGCCGACACGCCCGCAGCCATCGAGCGATGGCGGAAGCGATTGCCGGCCGAGCGCGTGACAGCTGCGTCCGCGATGGTCGCCTTGAGACGGGCAGCGGCCGACAAGTTCACGCGTGCCGACGCGATGCTCCTGGATCGGGTCGCTCTCGAGCAGGCGACCGACGAGGTGGTCGCCTCCTGGAAGGCGCGACGCTTCGCAGGCTGTGGATCGGTCGCGGACCTCTGCTGCGGGATCGGCGGCGACGCGATCGCTCTGGCGGCTCAGGCCGAGACGGTCGTCCTGGACCGATCGGCGGTCCGTGTGCGGATGGCCGAGCACAATGCCCGCGTCTACGGCCGACAGGTCGAGGGCCGCTTCGGAGATGTCGCGTTGACCTGGCCGGACGCAGCCGCATTCCACATCGACCCGGACCGTCGGGACGACGGAGGCCGTACCCATCAACTCGAGAGCAGTTCACCGCCCCTGGAGACGCTCCATGAGATCATCGCCCACTATCAACACGGTGCGGTCAAACTCTCTCCGGGTGCGGATTTCGACAATCTGGGTTTCGAGGCCGAGATCGAGGTCATCAGCCATGGCGGGGTCTGTCGGCAGGCGGTGGCTTGGACGGGCCGATTACAGTGTGACTTACGCCGCGCAACGGTGCTGCCGGCCGGTGAATCCATGGCCGTTTCCAGCCCCGACGAGCTCGTCTGGCCGGGCCCGGCGGCTGTGCAGGCGGGCGGCTGGCTCTATGAGCCCGATAATGCCGTGATCCGGGCGGGCCTGGTGGGGTACCTGGCTCGTCGGCACGAACTGGCGCCGGTCGATCCGCAGATTGCGTACCTTGTCGGACCGGAACGGGTCGATTCGCCGTTTCTGGCGGCTTTCGAGGTGATCGAAGTCGTCGATTTTTCGGCCAAAACCGTCCGAAAGCTGCTCGAACGGCACGGCGTGGGTCGGCTCGAAGTCAAAACCCGACGGTTTGCCGCCCGCCCCGAGCAGGTGCTCAAAAAAATCCGCCCCAAGGGGCAGCAGGCAGCGACGCTTCTGCTGACGCACCTGGCCGACCGTCCCGCAGCCATCCTTGCCAGAAGGCCTGGCGACGGCGCCCTTTCAAACTCGCCTTGCAATGCGGTCGGACCTCGGCTATAGTAAGCCCCCAAGAACGGATGGTAGAAGATGAAACAGGCAGGGTCCGGCCGTCCGGAACACGTGTTCCGGGATGCGGGGGCCGGGCGGTTGAGAAGGTTTGCAGGCACCCATGGTAGACGTGGCTGAGAAAAAACAAGAGTTGATCAGCGGCTTCAGGACGCACGAAAAAGACTCCGGTTCGCCGGAAGTGCAGATCGCACTGCTCACGAGCCGGATCAATCACCTCACCGAACACCTCAAGGTGCACGGAAAGGATGAGTCCTCGCGCCGCGGCTTGCTGAAGATGGTCGGCCGGCGCAATCGCCTGCTCAGGTACCTTTCAGCCAACGAACGCCAGCGGTATCTGGACGTCATCCAGCGTCTGGGCCTGCGGAAGTAATTCCCACCACCCACGCACCGGCACGGAAGGTCCCCACCGCGCGTGCAGGAACGCGCAGGAGCCGTGAATCGTCCTGCGGACGGACGGCCACCCAGTTCCGTCATGAAGGCATTTTCGACCATCCCTGCGCGATGAATCCCGGACAGGCACGCCGTATGTCGTCGGATGTCCAACGTCCATGATGGCCTGGCGTTCCCGTCGTTGATCGCGTTATCACTCCATCCGTTCTCGCGGATAACCATGAAGAATCGCTGCGCCGACAAAGCACTGTTGGCGCATCCCAACATAAAAGGACTTAAGTAACAGTCTGATGAGTCGTGAGTTGACGTCGAAGGGACGTCGTTGAGACGAGGTAAAGAGATTTATGGAACCGATGCGCGTAGAGACTGAAATTGGTGGAAGAACGCTCCGCCTGGAGACCGGCAAGATCGCACGTCAGGCCGACGGTGCGGTGATGGCCTACTACGGCGAGTGCATTGTCCTGGGGACCGCCGTCTGGGCCGAGCCGCGGGCGGGGATCGACTTTTTCCCGCTGACCGTGGATTACCGCGAAAAAGCGTATGCGGCCGGCAAGTTTCCGGGCGGTTTTTTCAAGCGGGAAGGACGGCCCACCGGCAAAGAAATCCTGACGATGCGGATGATCGACCGCCCGATTCGGCCGCTGTTCCCCGACGGGTTCATGGACGAGATCCAGATCCAGACGTTCGTGCTGGCCGCCGATCCCGAGGTCGATTCGGATGTGATCGCCATCGTCGCGGGCTCGGCTGCCCTGGCGATCAGCGGCGCGCCCTTCGAGGGGCCTATCGGCGCGGTGCGCGTCGGTTACGTGGACGGGCAGTACGTCTTGAACCCCACGTATGAGCAGTCCGATGCGTCCACGCTCGACATGATCCTGGCCGGCCACAAGGACGGCGTCAACATGATCGAGGTCGGCGCACAGGAAGTGCCCGAGCAGGTCGTTTCCGAAGCGATCGCGTTCGGGTTCGAGGGGGTCGGCAAGATCGTCGCGCTGATCCAGGAGTTGCAGGCCAAGGCCGGCAAGGAGTCAACCTGGACACCGCCGGGAGCGAATGTCGATCTCAAAAAAATCGTCCGCGAGAAAGCCTACGACCCGATGGTCCAGGCGCGAAAGATCGCCGGCAAGCTCGAACGCAAGACAGCGGTCAAAGAAGTCTACGAGCGCGTCCTCGACGAACTGTCACCGCTGGAAGTGACCGCAACGCCGCCTGCCTACGAGCGGTCGGCCGTCGCAGCCGCCCTGCAGGAGGTCGAGCAGGAGGTCATCGTCGATCTCATCGTCGAGACCGGGAAACGCTCCGACGGCAGAGAGCCGAACCAGGTGCGCGAGATCATCGGCGAGGTCGGTCTGCTGCCCCGCACGCACGGCTCGTCCCTGTTTACGCGCGGCGAAACCCAGTCGCTCGTGGTGACCACGCTGGGGACCTCCCGCGACGAGCAGATCGTCGACGGCATTGCCGAGGAATACAGCAAGAAGTTCATGCTGCACTACAACTTCCCGCCGTTCAGCGTCGGCGAAGCCCGGCGGATCATGGGC
>PWPN01000033.1 GCA_003557125.1 Phycisphaerae bacterium
ATTGCCCGGGCCCACGATCTTGTCGACCCGCTCCACCCGCTGCGTGCCGAGTGCCAGGGCTGCGATCGCATGCGCTCCGCCCATGCGATACACCTCGGTGACGCCCAGTTCGGCCGCGACAGCCAGTATGGCCGGGTGAATGTCATTATCGTGACGCGGAGGCGCGACGATCGCGATATCCTTGACACCGGCGACCTGGGCCGGGACCGCGCTATGGATGGCCGACGACAACAGCGGGGCTGAGGCGCCGGGAACGCACACGCCGACCCGGGCGACGGGTCGACTTCGCATCACCAGGCTGCAGCCGGGCCGCTCGAGCGGCGCAAGCGGGCTGCCGAGCACATGCGTCTGAAACCGTCGCACCGCCTCGATCGAACGGCGGGCCGCCTCCATGAGTTCCGCAGGCGCTTCGGCACGGGCCTTGCGGAGTTGCTCTTGCGGCACGCGGACATCTTCCGGTCGCACATGGGCCGCGTCGACGCGTTGGGTAATCTCGGCGACGGCCTCGTCCCCACGGCGACGGACATCCTCGATGATCTGACGGACGACCTGCGTTTCCGGCGGATCGTCCAGGATGAGCCGATCCAGAAGCAAAGGACGACGCAGCTTGTCGAGCTCCTCAGCCACGTTCTCGCGACCGGCATCCATAACACGCAGCAACGTCATCGCAACAACCTTTCAAAACTCGATCTGAGCGGTTCCCAGCCAGCAGTTCACCTGATCGGCGGGCCTCGACCCGCAGTCGGCCAGCCAAACGTGCGATTATATTGAGCTGTCCGGATACTGGCCAGAATGCGCGTCTTTGGGTGGTACGGGCGTCCTCGCCCGTCGGAAGACTTGTTACTGGCCAGATGCGCGACTTAGGGTGGTACGGGCGTCCTCGCCCGTCGGAAGGACTTGTGCTCGGGCGCCACTGGTACTTCGGGGTGCCACTGGTACTTCAGGGTGCCACTGGCGGCTTGTCCGCCAGTGCTCCCCCTCCACAGTCGCTCCAGGGGGACGTCCGCCACGGCCAAGTCGCGGCGTAGCCGAAGGCAAAGACGGAGGGGCGGACGCTACAGGGTACGGCCGAGTTCAGCGAACCGCCTCGACCGGCTCTTCGGACGGGACGTACGTATAGCTCGGCAGGACCGTGACCGATCCCGAGCAACGATCGACCGCGCAAATTTCCTCGACACGTTCGATGACGCGACGTTCGATAGAGATCGGCCCTTTGCGCTCCATGCGGAAAACCGTCATCTTGTCGCCGAAGATGACGGCCACCCCGGGATGGACCATGGCTGTGACCAGCAGCTGAACTTTCTCGTCCGGGCCCGCTGCCTGAGTGAGCTGTTTCTTCTTGTTTTCGAGCTCGTCGGCCTGGACGTCCACCTCGTCCGCCTGGAACATGAGCATCGTCGCCTGCTCGCGCTGCTCGGAGGTGAGGCGTTGGATCTGGGCGATGAGCGGGCCGATCTTCTCGCGCACCTTGGCCGCCGACTCCCGCTTCTTGCGGATCTCCTCGTCGATCGCCTCGACGCGCGGCAGTATTTCGGGGTCCAGGCCGATCGCGACTTCCGTCCGGCGCTCGGACATATTGCCCAGGACCTTGATTTCCGCCCCCTTCCGCGCATACACCGACCCGCCGACGACCTTGCCGCGCGGCACGTACAGAAAACCGTGGGCACGGATCCGACTGTTCATGCACTCGCGCGTTATCGTGATATCGCCCTGGGCTTCGAGGCAGGCATCGCTGCAGAATTTCGTAAAAAGATCCCCCCCGGCCTGGACGATGGCCTTGCCCTGGCCCACGATCCCGCCGGTCACGTGAATGTCCGTGCCGGCCTCGACCACAGCCGACTCGATCGCCCCGCGAACGGCGACGGACTTGGGCGAACAGACCTTGAACCCGCTGCGAACCGTGCCGTTGATGAGGACGTCCGCGGGAGCGTCCACGTTGCCGGTGCTGAAATCGACGTCCTCGGCCACCTCGACCGCCTCGACGACAGCCACTTCGCGCCGCGTGACGTGCAGCTTGCCCGAGATGGCTGCCTGCAGCGTCCTGCCATCCTCGGCAAGCGTCACATTCTCGCCCAGCTCGACCGAATGAAGAGGCTTCACGCCCTTGATCGGCTTGCCGTAGACGTCCGTCCCCGAACGAACGCTCGTGGCGGGATGGTAGAACCCGATGACTTGGCCTTCCGAGACCGTGGGAATGCGCGACTCGTAGAAATCCGTTCTGCCGTCAGGGTCGCCTTGGTCCTCGGCTTCTTCCAGGAACTCGACCCAGGCGCCCTCTCCATGAACCGGCGCGACACCCTCGGCCAGCACTACCGGCCCGGCCAGCGGTTCACCGCTCGCCGCCGACTCGACCAGAGCGGCCACGCGCCCTTGGACATCATCGTTCAGCTCGATGCCCAGTGCCTGAACACTGTCCGTGATATTCTCCGACGTGAGTAGCCCCGGATCGACACCGGCCACGATGCAGTCGGCTCGCAAGCGGTCCTTGGAGACCTCGATGGGAATTCCGTTCCGGGCTGTAGCCTTCATGGCGAAACTCCGGTCGTTCCCGAATTACTCGACCCGCGCAGCGCCCCCCGATCTCGATACGTGCGCACACCGTGCGCGCATGTCCGCTGTATCATTCTTCGGTCGGATCCCACGAAGGGATGACATATCTGTAACACACCGCATTCGGGGCGCGCAAATCGCGTCCCCCCCTCGCCCCGCACTCAAAGGAAGGAACGTCCGATAGAACAACGCTTCACCATGCGAACGCGCCGTCGTGCAATCGAAACAAATTATTGGAGATCGGGCCTGAACCGGATTCGATCATCGACCTACGTGCACGCGGGCCACGACCCGGCCCGTGTGATCGAAGACATCGAACCGATCCGAACCGGCACTCGCAGCCGATCGGCCGCAGCCGTTCATACCCCGGTAAACGCACCGCCCCACCGCGTCATCGATCCGTACCGCTTCACCTGCACACCCGAGCGTCCGAGCCAGACTCGCCAGATGCGGCTCGGGCAGACCCGCCTCAGCCTCGCGGTCCAACGATTCGTTGACTAGCGTCGTCATGAAGCCCTCGCGAAATGAAAGTCGTAACCGCGCAACACACCTAAGGTGTTATTATGAAACAAGTTATGCTAATTTTGGCCATGCCGGGCCAGGCCCCGGCCCTTCGCCCCGGCCGTTCTGTGATTATCGGATGTCTCATGCGTATTGCTTGAAGCGATGCGTCCACGCAAGAGGGCAGGTGCATCATTACAGGCTTACAATAGACTTACGGAGGGTTAAAATAGCCCTATGAAACCCGACGACCCCATCTGCCACTGTCACAGGGTCCCGCTCCTGAAACTGTGGCGCTATGCCCGTCGTGTTCGACCGGAAAAGGCCAGCCGGATGTCCGAATGCCTCGGTGCAGGAACCGGCTGCGGCTGGTGCATCCCGTTTCTGAAAAAAATCCAGGAAAAGGCGCTCGCGTCGACCCCGCCAAGCCGTGCCGCCGACCCGCTCGAAGCCCCCCTTGCCGAACTGGCGGACCTGGCGACCATGTCTCCCGAGGAATACGCCCGGCAGCGCCGTCACTACCTCGACACCAAAAAGGATCGCAATACGTTCTGAGGTGAGTGGCCGCCCGCCCCGCGTCAGCCGTATCGGCCGAAGACCAGCAGGACCGCCACGAGCACGCCGACGACTACGCGATAGCCGGCGAATACCGTGAACCGGTGCGTCTGGATGTAGCGCATGAACATCTTGACGACGAGAAACGCCACGATGAATGAGACGATGAAGCCGACCGCGAGCACGAGGTGCTGGCCGGGCTCGATCGCGTCGAGCCCCTTCACGAGCGACAGGAGACTCGCACCCACCAGCGTGGGGATGGCCAGGAAAAACGAGAACTCCGCCGCAGCCGCCGGCGTGAGCCCCAGCAGCAGCGCCCCCATGATCGTCGCCCCCGAACGCGACGTCCCCGGGATCATGGCCAGACATTGAAGAACCCCGATCACGAACGCGATGCGCAACGGGATCATGGCCGCATCGGTCCAGGTTGCCCGAGGCCCCCATCGTTCGATCGCAAAAATCGCGAACCCGCCCACGATCAGCGCCCCGGCCACGACGGCGGGGGTCATCAGGTGGGCCTTCATGAAGTCGTCCATGATCGGGCCGAGAATCGCAGCCGGCAGCATCGCGACGAATATTTTCGTGAGAATGTGGTCCTGCCAGGCACTGCCGGGCGGACGGAAAGTCAGCCGCCACAGGCGCGTCCAGAAATAGATCACGACCGCAAGAATCGCCCCGCTCTGGATGAAGTAGTTGAAGACGCCGTTCCAGAAGGGATCGCCGTCGGGGATCCCGATCCACGGCATCACCAGGATCATGTGACCGGTGCTCGAAACGGGCAGGAACTCGGTCAAACCTTCGACGATTCCCAGAATGACCGCACGGACGACATCGGTCATGGCAAGCATGCGCCGCTCCCCCTATGGCCAGAACACACGAAAGACAACCTGCCCGACCAGGTTGGCATAGATACCGGCGGCTACGTCATCCAGGGCGATCCCCCAGCCGCCAGGCAGTTTTTCGAGTCGGCGACCGGGCGGCGGCTTGAACACGTCGAATAATCGGAAGAAGAAAAACTGCACCGCCAACACAGCCAGCGCCTGGCTCGGCGTCGCCATCGGCAGTGCGATCAGTGCCACCCATTGGCCCGCCCATTCGTCGAGGACGACCTGGCCGGGATCGCCCGGCTTGCGCGATCGCCCGGCGAAATACGTGATCGCCCATTCGCCCCACAGGCCGCAACCGACCGTCGCCAGCACAGCCAGAACGAGCCAGACGCCATCGAGCACAAGTGGCGGGCAGCCGACATGCCAACAGATCGCCCAGATGCCCAAGGCGATCGCGACCGCCCCGGCCGAACCGAAGGTGCCCGATGCGACGGGGGCGTACCCGAGCCCAAGCCCGGTCATCCAGAGGTGACGCATTTTCATGGATTCGGCACCGGTGTCTGCGTAAGCACCCCCCTGCCCGCGCGAACGTAGGAAAAGGCCGAGGCGACGGTCACGAACACGGTCAGGTAAACCACCCAGGGTCGCAGCATCGCGAAAAATGCCAGCCGTTCCGGATGAGCCAGTGTCAGCAGCACCCAGACAACGGCCGTCGACTGGAGGAACATCTTGAGCTTTCCGTGCCAGTTGGCTCCGAACGCCCGGCCTGTACCCTCGTTGACGCTCCGCAGGCTGGTCACCAGCAGCTCTCGCCCCAGGATCACGACGACCATCCACGGGGCCACGTCGCTGACGAGTTGCCCCGTATCGTCCACAAAACCGTTGCCCGCAAGGAAGATGTAGGCGCCCAGGATCAGAATCTTATCGACGAACGGATCGAGGACGCGACCCAACGCAGTCACTTCGTTCAGTTTCCGAGCGAGATAGCCGTCCACGGCGTCCGACAGCGCTGCCACGAGGAACAGGGCTGCGCACACGTCGAGCATACGCAATTGCGGTGAAGGGGCCTGAATGCTGAACTGTGCAAGCACCGCGAAAAACACGATGGCCATCAGCAGACGAGCGACCGTAATCTGGTTTGGGAGGTTCATGGTTATCCGTAGCGGTAAAAGGTCAGGCGATCCCGCGCGACCTGCACCAGTCCGCCCCTCGCTCTGACGGCACAGCCTTTTACGCATCGGCTGTGCTCGTGCGCTTGTTGTGCTTCGTGTCGAGAGCCTCGATCGGAAAATGAAACCGTCTCAAGCCCGTTCAGCCGGCGGAAACCGCCCTGCCCGATCGCATCGACCCTGCCAATCTCATCGGCCCTGCCCTGGCTCTTCGTGCCCCCGTCTCATCGACCTGGGCGGGACCGCCGCCGCCGAGAGGCCCTCTTGGGCACCATATCCGCCTGAGGCTGGACGATCAAATCATAATCCTGCCATGCGACGCACCGTGCATCCAGGAATTGTCCTGCCTGCACGTTCTCAGCCAGAATATAACAGATCCCATCGACCTCGGGCGCCTGGCCTGCATGCCGTCCGACGAATTGGCCTTCCTTGAGCGGGCGGTCCACGACAACTTCGAAATCGCGCCCGACCTGGCGAGCAGCATCGGCGAAGGCGACCTTCTGCTGCGCTTCCATGACGGCTTCGGCCCGCGCGCTCCGAACGTGTTCGGGCACCTGATTTTTCATACGGCCGGCCGGCGTGTCCGGCTCCCGCGAGTAGGCGAACGCACCGGCTGCCGCGAACCGCGACGCTTTCACGAAATCGAGCAGCTCGGCAAATTCCTGCTCGCTTTCGCCCGGAAAACCGACCAGCCACGTCGTTCGGATCGCCACCCCGGGAATCCGCGCACGAAGTTTATCGAGCAGACGTTCGGTCTCCGCACGGTCGATCCCGCGCCCCATGGCCTTGAGCACCCGATCGTTGATGTGCTGGAGCGGCAGGTCGATGTACGTGACGATCCGCTCGCACTCGGCCACTGCGTCGATCACCGCATCCGTCAGGACCGTCGGATACGCATAGAGCAAGCGGATCCACCGCAGGTCGGCCCCGTCTGGGGTCGCGGCCAGCCGATCCAGCGCCCGCAGGACCTCGGCCAGGCCCTGACCATCGGCAAGATCCGCACCGTAACTCGTCGTGTCCTGCCCGATAAGGTTGATCTCGCGAACCCCGTCGCTGAGAAGTTCGCGCGCTTCGGCGAGAATGGTATCGAGCGGCTTGGAGCGCATCGGCCCGCGAATGGCCGGGATCGTGCAGAAGGTGCATTTCTGGTTGCAACCCTCGCTGACCCGCACATACGCATAATGGCGTGGGGTCAATCGAAGGCGGGCTGTGTCGGCTGTCATGTGCGGATGGTACG
>PWPN01000338.1 GCA_003557125.1 Phycisphaerae bacterium
GCCTCGAAGGTGGGATCATCGCCGTGGGCACGTTCGGAGTCGGCCGTGGCGGGCAACTTGCCAAGGCCGTTGAAACGTGCGAGAATACGCCTTCCTGGCCGAATCCCCTGCGGGGTGCAAGAGGCCCGGAAGGCTCGACGACCTCCAAAGCTTTCGGGAAAGCTTCCGGATATCAAGCTTTCGATCGACGCCACAGCCATCGGCAGCCCGTACGATGATCCGAGGTTGCCGGAGCGGGGGATCCCCCGAGGGAGGCCGTAAGCCTGGCACCAAGGGGCCATAGCCAGGAATTGCCGTATTTCAGAGTTATCTGGCCGAGCGACCCTCGGCCATAGGCCGCAATGTCATTGGCCGATTGATGCGGGTGACCCCCGTATCATCCGCCTCAAGGAGAAGGATCCATGGCACAGAAAATCGCGACCATCGAGGGGAACGAGGCGGCGACCTCCGTAGCGTATCGCGTCAGTGAAGTGATCGCCATCTACCCGATCACCCCGTCCTCCGTGATGGGCGAGCTGGCCGACGAATGGGCAACCAAGCGACAACCGAACGTCTGGAACACCGTCCCGGACGTCGTGGAAATGCAGTCGGAAGGCGGGGCCGCGGGGGCCGTGCACGGCAGTCTCCAGACCGGGGCGCTGACGACGACGTTCACCGCCTCCCAGGGCCTGCTCCTGATGATCCCGAACATGTACAAGATCGCCGGCGAGCTGACCTCGTACTGCATGCACGTCTCGGCGCGAACCCTGGCGACGCACGCGCTGTCGATCTTCGGCGATCATTCGGACGTGATGTCCTGTCGCCAGACGGGTTTCGCGTTGCTGGCGTCCAATTCGGTCCAGGAAGCGCACGACATGGCCTGTGTCGGTCATGCGGCCACGCTCAAGAGTCGCGTGCCGTTCCTGCACTTTTTCGACGGCTTCCGAACCTCCCACGAAGTCTCCAAGATCAACATGCTCGAGGATGACGACATCCGTTTCATGATGGACGCCGACGCGATCGCCGCCCATCGGACACGGGCCCTGACCCCCGATGCGCCCAAGCTTCGCGGGACCGCGCAGAACCCTGACGTCTTCTTCCAGGCACGCGAGGCCTGCAACCCGTTCCATAACGCATGCCCGGATATCGTGCAGGCGACGATGGACCGCTTTGCCGAGCGGACCGGCCGGGCCTACAAGCTTTTCGACTACGTCGGAGCCCCGGACGCCGAGCACGTCATCATCATGATGGGCAGCGGCGCCGAGACGACCCACCAGACCGTGGAGCACCTGGCGGCTCAGGGCCAGAAAGTGGGCCTCATCAAGGTGAGACTCTACCGTCCGTTCTCGATCAAGCACCTCATGGCCGTGCTGCCTGCGACGGTCCGGTCGCTGGCGGTGCTGGACCGCACGAAAGAGCCCGGCGCAGTCGGTGAGCCGCTCTACCAGGACGTAGTGACGGCCCTTCGCGAGGCGGCGGCCGAAGGCACGCTTCCCTGCAAGAGCGAACCGCGCGTCATCGGCGGCCGTTACGGGCTTTCCAGCAAGGAATACACCCCCGCGATGGTCAAGGCTGTCTACGACGAACTCGCCAAGGAAAGTCCCAAGCGCCACTTCACGGTCGGCATCAACGACGACGTGACGGGGCTGTCTCTGGAAATCGACGAGTCCTTCGACATCGAGAGCGCGGATGTCGTCCGGGCGGTATTCTTCGGACTCGGTGCCGACGGGACCGTCGGGGCCAACAAGAACTCGATCAAGATCATCGGCACGGAGACCGACAACTACGCACAAGGCTACTTCGTCTACGACTCGAAGAAGTCCGGCGCGATGACGATCTCGCACCTTCGCTTCGGCCCGGACGTCATCCGACAGCCCTACCTCATCAAGCGGGCCAGCTTCGTAGCCTGCCACCAGTTCATGTTCCTGGATCGCTTCGACGTACTCGAGTACGCCGCCGAAGGTGCTACCTTCCTTCTCAACGCACCCTACGGCAAAGACGAGGTCTGGGACCATCTGCCGCGCGAGATGCAGGAACAGATCATCGATCGGAAAATCAAGTTCTACGTCATCGACGGTTATGAGGTCGCCCGCGAGACGGGGATGGGCACGCGCGTCAATACGATCATGCAGACGTGCTTTTTCGCGATCTCCGGCGTGCTGCCTCGTGCCGAGGCGATCGACAAGATCAAGTCGACGATTCAGAAGACCTACGGCCGCAAGGGCGAAGAGATCGTGAAGCGCAACTTCGCGGCCGTCGATGCCACGCTGGCGCATCTCCACGAGGTGAAGGTGCCCGCCAAGGCCACGAGCGAGCAGACACGCGCACCGGCCGTCTCCGACGAGGCCCCGGACTTCGTCAAGCGGGTAACGTCGATGATCATGGCCGGCAAGGGCGACCTGCTGCCGGTCAGTGCGTTCCCCGTGGACGGCACATTCGCGACGGCCACGACGCAGTGGGAGAAACGCAACATCGCCCTCGAGGTGCCCATCTGGGATCCGGAGATCTGCATCCAGTGCAACAAGTGCGCGTTCGTCTGCCCGCATGCGACGATCCGCTCGAAGGTCTACGAAGAGGCGGCCCTGGCCGGGGCACCCGACAGCTTCCAGTCGGCCGATTACAAGACCAAAGAGTTCAAGGGGATGAAGTACACCATCCAGGTCGCCCCCGAGGACTGCACCGGCTGCAAGCTGTGCGTCAGCGCCTGTCCCGCCAAGGACAAGTCGAATCCGAAGCACAAAGCCATCAACATGGTGCCGCTGCTGGATGTCCGCGACCGCGAGCGGGTGAACTACGATTTCTTCCTGAGCCTGCCGGAAGTGGACCGAACCGCGATCGAAAAATTCAACGTCAAGACCTCGCAGTTTCTGCAGCCTCTGTTCGAGTATTCCGGCGCCTGCACGGGCTGCGGGGAAACGCCTTACGTCAAGCTGCTATCGCAGTTGTTCGGCGATCGGCTGCTCATCGGCAACGCGACGGGTTGCTCGTCGATCTACGGCGGGAACCTGCCGACGACGCCCTACTGCGTGGATGCGGCGGGGCGCGGGCCGACCTGGTCGAACTCGCTCTTCGAGGACAACGCGGAGTTCGGTTTCGGTTTCCGGCTGGCGATCGACAAGCACAACGAGCAGGCGAAGAATCTGCTCCGTGAGCTGTCCGGCCAGATCGGTGACAATCTCGTCGGCGAGCTCATCGACGCCGACCAGAGCAACGAGGCGGGCCTTCGGGCACAGCGGGAACGCGTCGAAGCGCTCCGCAAGAAGCTGGCCGGCATCGACAACGAACAGGCCCGGCGGCTCGAGCTGCTGGCCGACTACCTCGTCCGCAAGAGCGTCTGGATGCTCGGCGGCGACGGCTGGGCCTACGACATCGGTTACGGCGGGCTCGACCACGTGCTCTCGATCCCGAGGAACGTGAACATCCTCGTGCTCGACACGGAGGTCTACTCGAATACGGGCGGCCAGGCTTCGAAAGCGACGCCCATGGGGGCGGCCGCCAAGTTCGCCGCGGCCGGCAAGAGCATCGGCAAGAAGGACCTCGGTCTGATGGCGATGAACTACGGGCACGTCTATGTCGCCAGCGTCGCGATGGGCGCCAAGGACAACCACACCGTCCAGGCGTTCCTCGAAGCTGAAAGCTACGACGGGCCGTCGCTGATTATCGCCTACAGCCACTGCATCGCGCACGGCTACGACCTCGTCTACGGGCTCGATCAGCAGAAGATGGCCGTCGAAAGCGGGATCTGGCCGCTCTACCGGTTCGACCCGAGGCGCGTGCAGGCCGGCTAGCCGCCGTTGTCGCTCGACGCTCAGCCCCAGCCCGATAAGGTCAGCGCCGCGGAATACATGCGGAACGAGACCCGCTTCCGAATGGTCGAGAAGATCGATCCGGAGCGTTTCAAACGGCTGTCAGCCCTGGCTGTGGAGGATTCCAGGCGACGGATGGCCGTTTACAGTCACATGGCCAAGCTGACCGTGCCCAAGGGCAACGGCAAAGGCCAGGAGTAAGGCGACGGGCCCGTCGAACGGTCATTGTGTTCGCAACTTGAGATGGCATTCATATTGGAGGTCCCGAACATGGATCTTTCCACGACCTACATGAATTTCGAACTTCCGCATCCGTTCATGGCCGGCTCGTCGCCCTTGGCCGACAGCCTCGACACGGTTCGCCGTCTCGAGGACGCCGGAGCCTCGGCGATCGTGCTGCGCTCGCTGTTCGAGGAGCAGCTCATTCGCGAAGGACTGGCCACGTACGACTCGCTCGAAAAACCGGCCGAGTCGTACGCCGAGGCACTGTCCTACTTGCCCAGCAACGATGCGTTCGTCCTGGGCCCGGACGAGTACCTCGAGCAGATCCGCAAGATCAAGGAATCCGTTTCCGTCCCGGTGATCGCGTCCCTGAACGGCGCGACGCCGGGCGGCTGGCTCGCTTACGCCGAGCAGATGCAATCGGCCGGCGCCGATGCGCTCGAGCTGAACGTCTACTTCCTGGCCACCGATTCCGAGCTGACCGGCGAAAAGCTCGTGCAGCGGACGGTGGACATGGTGGCGGCCGTCAAGCAGAAGGTTTCCGTGCCCGTGGCCGTCAAACTGTCTCCGTACTACACCTCGCTGGCCAACGTCGCCAAGCGGCTCGACGAGGTCGACGTCGACGGAATCATCCTGTTCAACCGCTTTTATCAGCCCGATATCGACGTCGAGGAGCTCGAGGTCGAATCGTCGCTCAACCTGTCCGCCTCGGGCGCGTTGTTGCTGCGGCTGCGCTGGTTGGCCATCCTGTCGGGCCGCGTGCGCGCGAGCCTGGGAGTCACCGGCGGGGTGCACACGGGCCTGGACGCCATCAAGGCGATCATGTGTGGGGCGCATGCCGTCCAGATGGTCTCCGCGCTGCTGATGCACGGCCCGGCCCAGCTGGCCGGCGTGCGTGAAGAAGTCGCCCAGTGGCTGGAAGAACACGAATACGCGTCGCTCCGGCAGATGCAGGGCAGCATGAGCCTGCTCAAATGCCCCGATCCGAGTGCGTTCGAGCGGGCCAACTACATGCACATTCTGCAGAGCTGGCGGCCGTCGTAAGGCACGTTAAACTCGTCAGGCGAGGAATCCGCTCCGGGGAGTCACCGGGAAAGGTGCCCTCGGGCACGCTTTCAGGCTACGATCCAAGAGTCGGCCGGACATAACGGTCGCCCGGGGGCCGTGGTTTTCCTGCGGCTCCTGCTGACGCTCTCGTCCGGCAGGGCCATGACGCCGAGCCATGGCCGGCGGGCCGGTGTTTTGCGAAGGGTTTTTTCAGTTTCCCAACAGCGTCGTTCGCCGACATGGGCGCAAAACCGTTTGTCGCAGCGGTCGACATGCGAGGGGAATTTTTTTGTTTTAAAATCGGCCATCCGGCGGAGGCCAGGTTCACGCATCCCGGTTGATGCGACGGCCGATACACAACATAAGAGACTTTCAGCTCGTTTCGCCCGTCGAAGACAGACTTCTCCTCGTGGCGTGAGAAGGGCTTGTCGGCGGTGATCGGTGACTGCTCGAGCTGTCCTTCGACCTGTCCATCATGAATTGGCCGCCATTGCGGCAGGAGTTCGATCATGGCCGATGCCCGGTCCCAGGCAGTGCAAAATGCCGAAAATGCCCCTGGCGACGAAACTTCAACCGGGACGCCTCCCCGCGACCTTGAACCGCTTTTTGCGCCGCAGTCGATCGCGGTGATCGGTGCGTCGAACCGAGCCGGCACAGCCGGTCACGAGATCCTCAAGAACCTTATCGCGGCCCCGTTCGCCGGCGTCATTGACCCGATCAACCCCAAACGACGCGCGATCATGGGCATTCGATGCGTGCCGAGCGTCACGCAGCTCGATGAGGTGCCGGACCTGGCCGTCGTCATCGTGCCGGCTGTCGTGGTCGAAAAGATCATCAACGAGTGCGCCGATCTCGGCACGCGCTATTTCGTGGTCATTTCCGCCGGCTTCAAGGAGATCGGCGGGGATGGCGTCGCGCGCGAAAAGCGACTGAAAGCGCTTGCGGATAAACGGGGGCTTTCGATCCTGGGACCGAACTGTCTGGGCCTCATCAACACGAACGCGGGCGTCAACATGAACGCGGCCTTTGGCGGGCCGATGCCGGCAAAAGGGTGCATGGGGCTGATCTCACAGAGCGGTGCACTGGCTGCCGCCCTGCTCGATTATGGCCGCGGCCGGGGGATCGGCTTCTCGCGGTTCGTCAGCTTCGGCAACAAGGCCGACATCACGGAGATCGACCTGCTCCGCTCGTTGGCCGGCGACCCGGCAACGAAAGTCATCCTCATGTACGTCGAGGACCTCTCCCGCGGGCAGGAGTTCATCGACACCGCCTACGCGATCACGCATGGGCCCAACCCCAAGCCCATCCTGGCCATCAAAACCGGCCGAACCGAAGAAGGGGCGGCCGCAGCCGCATCGCATACCGGTTCGCTGGCCGGCTCGGACGAAGTCTACGATGCGATTTTCTCGCAATCGGGCGTCATCCGCGTCGATTCGGTCGAGGAGCTGTTCGATTACGCCGAGGCATTCGCGGAGCCTTCCCTGCCGTCCGGCCCCCGGACGGCCATCGTCACCAATGCCGGCGGTCCCGGCATCATGGCGACCGACGCGTGCATCCGCTACGGCCTGCAACTCGCGCACTTCCAGGATTACACGCTCAAATCGCTACGCTTCCAGTTGCCGCCCACCAGCAGCCTCAAAAACCCCGTGGACGTCATCGGGGACGCACGCGACGACCGCTATCGCGCCGCCTTGGACGCTGTCGTGGCCGATGAAGGCGTCGACCAGGC
>PWPN01000291.1 GCA_003557125.1 Phycisphaerae bacterium
CAGGATGTGACGGCAGATCGTTTCGGTGGCCTCGTGGGCGTGAGAGGCGTCGGTCACAGCCGCCATGGCCAACAAACCCTGAGTTCGCAGCGTCGGACGACGGACGGGGCGACCCAGCATTCGGCATAGCAGCTCCTCGGCATGTCCCCAGTCCTGAAGCTGGACAGCCTCGGTCACCTCCTGTGCTAACCGTTCGATATTGCGCTGCCTCCGCCACTGGAGATAAAGCACCAGGATAAGGGTGGCTACCAGAACCTGCGGCAACAGCCAGGCGAGTACTTCCCCACCAGTTCCCGTGCGGGGACTGGCCCAGAACGCGCCCAACAACGCGGAAAGACCCAGCAGGATCAGCATCGAACTCTGGCACAGTCGCCTCCTCGGGCGCGAGGCGGTCATCAATGCATGGATTGTCTCGAGCTTCATCATTATTCACGCAACGGGAGCCCCCGAAAGGGCAATCCGACCGACGGCACACCGATCCCTTGAAAAGACCCCCCACGACACAAAGTCCCTTTTGTTTGTAGCAGGCAAACCAAGCCCGTGCAAGGCAGTATCGTCCAAACTCTGTGAGCGATTCTGGCATCACTGCAATGCAATGACAGTGCTCTCAGGTTGCACGACAGGCGGTCTGCAACGGCCGGAGCTTGACTGCAACGCACGAGCTGGTATCGTAGGCATTCGATGGCTGAACCGTCGGAGTGCAGGGGGGCTGGAGTTCAGCAGGAGAGGGCTGGAACTCAGGCAGGGGGGGCTTTGGCTGCAATCCGACGAGTGAGGCTGTGACCTGCACCGCTAGCTCAATTGGATAGAGCATCGGTCTACGGAACCGAAGGTTCCAGGTTCGAATCCTGGGCGGTGTATTTTCCTTCTCCTACCTGCATGTGAACGCATTGTGGACGCTTATTGCATGTGATTGCATGTGAACGTTCATTCCGTGTGGAGTCGCCCCCGCCGGCCCAGGGACGGCCGGACGTCAAGGCGCGCGCGTCCGCCTTCTGCAAACGATGGTGACTCCAGCTTCTCTGCCTTGCAAGCTTCTCTCTCATGCCGAACGGACAAAGGGGGTGGAGCAGCAGGGGGGGGAACCATCGGGAGATGTGGCGCGATGGTGCAACGACTCAGGGGGGGTCCGGTCTATGAGAACGGGCAAGGCCACCAAAGGCCCGAGACCCTCGGTGGCCCTTCCCGCCTCGCATGACCGCAGGTTACCCCGCGTTGTTCATGAGGTCGTTCAGAATCGGGCATGCCTCGATACAGGCTGTGAGGGAAATCAGACTCAGTGCCGCCATCGCCAAAAGAATCGTCTTGACCATTGCTGTCTCCTTTATCGTCAAGTCCAGATAAGTGCGCCGGCTACATTGCCTGGCAATGTGTGGTGGTATCGGCAAAAACCCGGATAACACTTTGCGAGCAGGTTGTCGCGCTTCTGGGACAGGTTTTGTAAGATATTTCATAACGCCATGCATAGCAAGCAGTTATGCAAATCATGTCTTTTTATAGAAGTAATGAATTTATGTGTTCACCGATTCGTTCCAAGTGGGTGCGATTCGGCTGGGGATGGAACGGCTTTGTCAGGTTCGCCCGGAAGGTGGTAACGTGCTGCGCAGCGCATTTTCGACGATCGGCTTGAGCAGCTTCGCCTGCCATCCGAGGAGGGAACTGCATTCGATCAGCTCGGCTGTTGTCGTCGGTTGCTGGCGGGCGATGGCCAACAGGGCGGCTCGCGGAGCCAGAAGCGACGGCGGCAGCTCGATCGTAAGGGCCAGCTTATCCCGCCCTTCCGTCAAGGCGCGTATCCGGGCCCGTACGGCAGCATCTTCGACCGCACGTGGCGTTCTGCTGTTTACCGAAGGCCAACGCGAGGGCGGCAGGTGCCGCGCGTGATCGATCGCCTTCTCCAGGGCGAGGCGCCGGCGACCTCGGCAGTCGCGAGGCAGCGCGGGGCCTTGTTCCAGTCGCGCTGAAGGGCGTTCGGCAGCCCAGATGGCCAACTCGATCAGGGCGGGCGCTCCCAGGATCTTGAAGGTGGGCCGATCCGCGCGGCGAGCCTCGCGCTCGCGCCATAACCAGATCGCCCGAACGAAGGCCAACTGGCGGGTCGTCAGCCCGTGGGTGCCTTTCACGCGCCACCTGTCACCCACCCTGCGACGTACCGGAGCAGCAGAGGCGGTCACCATGTGCCGGCAGGCCTCGCGATGCCAGCCGGACCGTCCCAATGCATCGAGAGACGCGCCAAGTTTATCGGCGATGACCTCCAGGTGGCGGACGTCGTCCAGCGCATAGGCAAGCTGAGCCGGTGTCAGCGGACGACGTGCCCAGTCGGTTTTCTGACTGTTTTTCGTAAGATGAACACCCACGAGACGATCGGCCAAAGCCGGCAGGCTGTAATGCGTATAGCCCAGAAGCTGGGCGGCCATGACCGTGTCGAAGACTTCCTTGTGCGGTCGGAAAGCATAGCCGCGATGGAGCATGCGGCAGTCGTAGTCCCCTCCGTGAACGATCAGTGGCTTGCCGGCCAGTACGCGGAAAAAAGCACTCAAATCCAATCCGGCCAGAGGATCGATGGCTGCGAATGTCCGATCGAAACCGACCTGGATGAGGCAGACTTTTTCCCGGTAATGATGCAGGCTGTCGGCTTCCGTATCGAGCCCGATTCGCCGGGCCTCCCGCATCCGTGAGACGATTGCCTGGAGGTCGCTTTGCGTCTGAATGAATTGCAAAGAGGACGACGTTGACTTCATGACCGATACAAATCCATTCGGGGCGTTTCATCATTCGGGGCGTTTCATGCAGTCGCCTGCAGTGGTTGTGCTTGCCTATCCTGCATCGACCGACCTTCCGCGCGGGCGACGGCGGGAGAATCCGCACCGCGATTGTCAGCGTACGGATTTGGCAAGCCGTTATGCGGCTGGCCCACGCGGTTCGCTTCGCATCGCCTGATCCACCGACTCGTAGATCGAAAACAGCCGATCCAGTCGGGTCACTGCCAAAAGGTGGCGGATCGGCTCCCGGGGCGCTGCCAGAACGAGTCGCTCCTTGTGCGGTCGACAACGCATATGCGCGGCGATGATGGCTCCGAGGCCTTCGGAACTGATGAACTCCAAACCGCTCAAGTCCAAAATGATCCGCTCGCTGGGGCCGTCCGCCAACGACAGCAGATGTTCCTTCATCGCTTCGGTCGCGGTCATGTCGGCCGACCCGCAGATCCGGGCGACGGCCGTCGTGCCGTGCCGGGAGAGATCGATTCGAATCCCTTCGTGTGGGGTTGATGCGCTCATGGGTATTTTCCGTTTCTCTTACGGGCTTGCGGGGTTCGCTTAGCGTGAATTGTTCTTGATCAGCTGAACCTCGTTTCCCTGTCGGTTGTACTGCAGGTCATCCACGTAGGCCCGCATCAACATGATGCCGCGCCCGCACGGGACCGACAGACGATCGGGCGCTGTCGGGTCCGGCACGTTTCGCGGCTGGAATCCTTCGCCCTCGTCACGCACGCGGATGACGACACGGCTGGGATCGACGTCATAGGTGATGGTGATGGAGCGGGTGGAATCGCCGCGGTTGCCGTGCTTGTGAGCGTTGACGAGCGCCTCTTCAAGCGCCAGGCGGATGGCAAACTGCGCCTCCCGGCTGTAGCCCGCCTCGGCCACGGCTTCGAGGATCCGCTCTTCCGTCTGAAGGGCGGCTTTCAGGTCGCTGGGAATCACGACCTTTTCAGGTAAGGGTAGTCGGTCAAAAGACATCACGCTTTCGGGTGCACGTGGACTGAGTGGACTTCGCCCATTGTTGACTGAAGACCGACGTCGGACGCGTGCCTGCCTTCGTCGGCCTCAGCAAAAAAACGTCCCCCCTCACCGCGGCTGCCTGGATTCCGCTCCGCACCCCGCCACCCTATTGGAACGCCCGCTTGCCTTCCTGGGTCGTCCCCGTGATCTCGAAGACCCGATTGAGCCGGGTGATCTTGAACACTTCGTAGATCTGAGGGTGGATGTTGGCCAGGACGAGTCGGCCGTTACGCCGACTGACTTTCCTGCTCAGGGTGATCAAGGCACCAAGAGCCGCGCTGGACAGATGTTCGACCTTGCGGAAGTTGAGCAGGATCATCGGAACCTTCTCAGTATCCGCCAGCTCGTTGAGTTTCTCGAAGATCTGGTTGATCGTCAGCTCGTCGAGGATCTTGCGGTTTTCGAACTCGACGATGGTGACACCATCTTCGGTGGAGACGGTAAGTTTGGCTTCGGCCTCGGCTTCTGGCATGCAAGCAACTCCTGGCGCATTCGCCTGCGTTCCGCACACTGCATTATTCTATCCCGCGCCCCGTTTTCCCATCGGGAATGTTTTCCCATGGGGGTACTGGGCGCCCCACTTCTCGGCGACTGTGCGGCCCGACGGCGGGGGACATCACGTTCCCTCTGCATTAGAGCCATACCGGAGCGCACTGTCAACCGATTCCGCTTCAGGTGCGCGAACGGCAGGGGGGAGCGGGCCAGTCGACCCTTTCCGGAACGTACAAAAGCGGTTTCGGGGCGTCCGCCCTTGCCAGTGGGGTGATTTCCCGGCATCATGCCGACTCGAACCGCAGAAATCGGCCTGGAGGCCGAGTTGCGCGGTCGGTTATGAGGGAGGACGCCGTGGACTGTCTTCAAATCGTTGGTGGAAAACGACTTCGCGGGAGCGTCCAGATCAATGGGGCCAAGAATGCAGCCCTTCCGATCATGGCCGCGGCGATACTCTGCGAGGGGGAGGTCGTCCTGCACAACGTGCCGGATCTGACGGACGTGCGGACGATGGAGCATCTGCTCAATCAACTCGGGGTCTCGACGTCGCGCGAGGGGCCGCACACGCTCCGGCTCAAAGTCGTCGACGAAATGAACTGCCACGCGGATTACGAACTCGTCCGGCGGATGCGGGCCAGCATCTGCACGATGGGACCGTTGCTGGCCAAACGTCACGAGGCGCGGATCAGCCTGCCCGGCGGCTGCGCGATCGGCGACCGCCCCATCAACCTGCACATGGCCGGGCTCATCGCCCTCGGGGCCGATTCCGAACTGACCAACGGCGACGTGATGCTCAAGGCCAAACGCCTCATGGGCAACGAACTGTTCCTGGGGGGGGCTTTCGGTTCGACCGTCACCGGGACCGCCAACATCCTGATGGCTGCCACACTGGCCGAGGGCACGACGGTCATCGAGTCGGCTGCGTGCGAACCGGAGGTTACCGACCTGGCCAATTTCCTGAACGCCTGCGGGGCGCGAATCGCCGGGCAGGGCTCCCCGCGCATCGTCGTGGAAGGGGTCAAACAATTGACCGGCTGCGAGTACACGATCATCCCCGACCGCATCGAAGCCGGCACGTTCATCATCGCCGGCGCGATCACAAATGGGGACATTCGCCTCCGCAACTGCCGGCTCGAACATCTGCTGGCCTTTGTCGATCGGCTGCGGGCGGTGGGAGTGAACATCGAGCGTGACGGCGACGAGGTGCTCGTCTCCAGCGCACGGCGGCTCGAGCCGACGACGATCACCTCGCAACCTTATCCCGGGTTCCCGACGGACCTCCAGGCACAGATGATGGCCTTGCTCTGCCTGGCGGACGGCAACAGCATCATTACCGAAAAAATCTATCCGGATCGGTTCATGCATGTGGCCGAGATGAGCCGCCTGGGAGCCAAGCTCCGCAAGGAAGGCCCCACCGTCATGGTCGAGGGGGTCAAGCGTCTCGTCGGCGCGCCGGTGATGGCCTCCGACCTTCGCGCCTCGGCGGCACTGGTCCTTGCGGGACTCGTCGCCAAGGGGCGCACCACGGTCAACAGGGTCTACCACATCGACCGCGGGTACGAGCGGATCGAGCAACGGCTCCAGGCGCTGGGAGCCGACATCGAACGAAGCACGCGCGCCGAAGAGATCTAGCCGGAAGGGGGCAGGGGAACACAGCCCGACGCGTGGCGATGCGTTTTCAGACGTGTCTCATTCGCGACGGCCTTTCCTTCCCAGATGAACAGCGACTATAAGCAAGAAGGGCGTTGCCGACGCGGGTGCTCCTCATGACGGACCCCGCATGACGTGCGGGGGATACGATCGTTGCCAGCCGCCCGTGAGAAGGCTTTTCGAGGAAGGCTTTAGAGGAGAGAGGTGCCCGTTGTCGCGTTGGCCGATTTCAAGGAAACCGTGTATTTGTTAACCGCTGCAACGGTCTGTGCTTAGGCCTGATAGGGGCCTGACGGGGTAAG
Organism: Phycisphaerae bacterium; assembly: GCA_003557125.1. GTDB lineage: Bacteria > Planctomycetota > Phycisphaerae > UBA1845 > PWPN01 > PWPN01. The sequence goes on from PWPN01000291.1 coordinate 6,227, forward strand.
GTTGAATTTGGGGTTGACAGGTTGGCCGGGTTGGCTAGATTGGTGGGCGGCCTGCAAGTTCGCGGAGGCCTCGGACGGGAGGAAAGGCCGCCCCCGGCCTGAATCGGCTGGAGGCAAAGTCGGTAAGTGGCGCAAACTCGTGCGGGGCCGGGGCGCGAGGAGGTCGCACGGGACATTCCGAAAAATCAGACGCTATGCACAACCTGCAAGTGGAGATCGTGGTGATGAACAATTTTATTCGCCGCATTGTCAGCCACGCGGTCCTGGGCGTTGTGTCGGTCGGCCTCGGCCTGTCGACGCTGTCCGGATGCAGCAAGACTCTGCGTGAGCCGGGTTACGCAGATCAGGGCAGGACGCAGATCCAGTTTTTCTCGCCGCCCGGTGCGACCGTCTCGGTCGTCGGGGGGCCGACGCGAAGTCATCAGATTCCCGTTTACGGGCCGTTCGAGAATCGTCTCGAACAGACTCCCGAGCAGTTCAGCGTGTTCAACCTTTCGCCGGGTCGCTATGAATTCAAATACAC
>PWPN01000132.1 GCA_003557125.1 Phycisphaerae bacterium
GCTACAGTATCATCGACGAGTGGCTGGGGGAGATTCCCATGCCGGCACTCGGCCCCAATGCCGCGGTCATGGGCAAAGTGCTGCAATTCGATCGTGCACGCTACATCGCACATGGCGATCGCATCGTGATGTATCTTTTCCACGCGAATGGCCAGTTTTGCCCGGACCGAACGTGCACCCGTCTGACAGTCTCGAACCCGTCGGACCGTCATGCCTATTTCAGTAAAGTGGAATTGACGTTCGGCACGTCGACGGTCCTGCCGACCCGTGATCAGGCGATCGAAGCGGGCAAACGGTTCATGCAGGTAGTTCTGCCGGTCCTGTTAAGCGACCACTGGCCGGATTGGGATGAGGTGAAACGGATCGAAACCGCTGGGTCGCCCCATGCAGAGAGTGAAACATGGCACAACGATTGAACAAGAAACTGATCGCTGGATTGACGCTTGCGGGCATGGCCATCACCACGGCCGCCGCCATCGTCATGGTGATGTCCCTTCCTCAACAGGATCCCACCAAGGCCTTCGAACAGGCGGAAGAGGCATACGCGAGGGGCGATCACGTCACCGCGCGCCGCTGGTACGTCCAGGCCTATCAACGGGCCGCGGCCGGGGGCCGGGCATCGGACGAGGCGAACGAATACCTCATCCGCGCAGGTGACATGGCATTGGCCTCCGGGAACGTGCGCGATGCGGTAGGCACCTGGTACCAGGTGATGCTCAACAATCCGCATAACGCGACGGCTCAACAGCGGATCGTCGAGCTCTTTCTCGAGATGGCACGGATGGGCAGTCTCCCCTGGTCGCAATTGGAGACCGAAGCCGAGAAGCTTCTGGCCATCAGCTCGCAGAACCACGCCGGCATGCATGCGCTCGGGCTGGCGTTGATCAACCAGCGCGCCGTCAATGAGAGAAACCTGACTCGAGGGCGCGAGCTCTTGAGCGAAGCCTTCGATGGCGACAAGAGCAGTCCCGAATTCGCCACGACGTTGGCTTTGCACTATCTTCAGGAAGGCGAGACGGATCGCGGCCGAGCCGTGTTCGACGAGTTGATGGCCAATCTGCCTGAAGATCCGGCACAAGCCGCGAAAGCCTGGCGTGAACGTGCGTCGTTCTTCCTGCTCACGTACATCCAGGACCGCGAGTCGTACAACCAGAGGCGACATCAGCGTGTCTCACAGACGGAGCTCAATGCGCTTCTGGAACGGATCCGCCACTCCGAAGAGGAGATGGAAAGCTGCATCGACGCGGCCCTGGAACTCGATGCCGACAACGTCGATACCTTCCTGACGATGGGTCGCATCTGGGCGTCGCGGCGTTCAACAGTCGAGGATGAGGCGGAACGGGAGCGGCAGGACAGAAGTAACTTCGCCCGCGCCGAGGACTTTTTCAAGCGTGCCATCCATGCGGAGCCAGACGGCTACGACGGGTATTTGTACCTGTCACAGCTCCACCTCCGCCGTGGAAATCTCGAGGAAGCCAGCCAGGTACTCAGTGCGCGACTGGAGCGACCCGCGCGTCGTGATGGGATTCTGGGCGGACAAAGCGCCTGGTACATGGCCCGCATCCGCAATGAATTGTTTCGTGTCAGCATGCAGGAGGCGTCGGCGTATGCGGCGGCAGGCGGGCAAATGGCCGACGACGCCACCTTCCAGACACTCCTTGCGCGCATGGAAAGACTCCACAGGGACCAAGTGGCCGACCTTCGAGCCGAGGACCCCTCTGCGCTGTTCATGCAGGGGCGCTTGCGGATCCTTCAAGGCGACGTCGCCGGCGCGATCCGGTCGCTCGAGCACGCGAATCGACTGTTGCCGACGCCCAATCCCGAGATCCACCAGTACCTGGCTCAACTCTATATTCGCATCGGTGAGTTAGGGCCGGCCGAGCAGACACTTCGAACGGTCCTCGAGGCACATCCGGCGAGCCCGGGGGCGTGGGCTTCGCATGCGAATCTCATGCTGCGCCTCGACCGCCATGAGGCGGCGCTTCAGTCGACAGAGCAACTCCTCCGGCTGGAACCCAACAGTCCGCGTGCTTTGGCGATTCAGTTAGCGGTGTATCGTGCGCAGCAGAATTGGGCCGCGATGCGCGAAGTCCAGCAACGGCTGAGCGCATTGCAGGCGGACGCGACGCTTGACAAACTCCAGCAGGCTGTCATGTCTCGGCTGGAAGCCGAGAGTGGATCAAGCGACTCCGAGGCGCTTCTTGCGTCCTCTGAAAGGCTCTTACGGGATATCCTCCAGAACGATCCCACCAACATGGTGGCGTTGCGCGAGTTGACACTCATGCTGGGGCGGGATGAACAACGCTATGACGATCTCAGGGCATTCCTGAGCGAGCACGAACAGATCATCACGCACCGATTGGAAGACGACTCCGGCGAACCGCTCACCGACGAGCAGAAGACCAATTACGCGAACGTCCTGACTCTCATCGACCGGCTTCAGATCGTCGCCACGCCCGGGGTCGATGCGAAAGAGAAATTCGCCCAGCTCGAGGAGATCATCAAACTGGGTGAGGATCCTTTCCTCGTGGCCGCCCAGCTTTTCCAGCTCTACAGCCGTCTGCCGGACAAGCAGGAAGAGGCGTTTGCACAACTCATCAAAGCCAATGAGTTGCAACCGGATCAACCGCGTATCGTCGAGACGCTTTTCAGCCTGAGCCTGCAGCACGAGCGTTGGGACCTCGCCGAGCAGATGCTCAACAAGGCGATCCAGCTGGGTCTGGATCCGTCGGGGGGGCATTTTTATCGCGGCCGGATGCTGGTCGCGCGAACGGACATCCCGAACCACCATGAACGTGCGATCGCCGAGATCCAGTCGGGCCTTCGCGAATTCCCTACCTATTCGGAAGGCCATACGATGCTCGGCCGGGTCCTCGGGCATATCGAGCGCTTTGAAGAAGCTAAGCAGTCCTTCCGCCGTGCCCTCGAGCTGAACCCGCGCAGCGGTCAGGCGGCCCTGGGCCTGGCGACCCTCGCAGCCCGCGAGGAGGACCAGGCTTCCAAGGAACGCTACCTGCACATCGCCGCACGTACGATCCCAAACCATCCGTGGGTCCGTGCCGAGCTTCAGGTGCTGCAGGATCAACGCGATCCGCAAGCCGGCATCGAACGGCGCGAGCAGATCCGCAGGGCCAACCCGAACGATTTGAACAATCTCTTACGTCTGGCGGATCTGTACATCCGCCTGGATCAATTCGAAAAGGCCCGGGAGGTTTATGAAGCCGCACGGCAGGTGGACGAAGAGAATCTGCCCCTCTTGCAGGAGTATGTCAACTTCCTGAGGCACAAGAGCCCGCCCGAGCCCGAAACCGCCACACGGGTGATCGAGGAGGTTCTCGAAAAGATAGTCGACCGCGAACCGATCTACCGAGCGACGGCGCAGTTGGTTCTGGCATCGCACTTGAACGTACTGCGCCAGATGAACTTCCCGGGTGCTCCGGATCTGCAAGCATGCGACGAAGCCTACGAGATGGCTGCGGAAATCAGCGAAGAACCGGCCATCCGCATGGACATCGGCTCGTACTACAAGGATTTCGGCCGTTTCGACAAGGCAGAGCACTGGTTCCGCGATGCGGTCGCGATGGCCGAGCGAAACGAGAACGCCGCAGCCGAGCGTCGATCGCGCCGGTACCTCATCGACACGCTCATTCAGATGCAGGATCCGAGGCGTGAGGAAGACGTCTTAAAAGAACTGACCATCTTCCGCCAGAAATACGACGACCCGTTCGTTCTGCTGGCTGAAAGCGAATACCACGCCATGACCGGCCGACTCAACCAGGCCTTGGAGGCGATCAATCGCTTCCTTCGTCAGCAGCCCAACAGTGCGGTCGGCCACTTCCGGCGGGCCGACATCCGCTTCCAGCAAAGTCTCTGGGAGCCGGCACTGGAAGATTACCGCGCGGCACGTGCGATCGAGCCGGATGGCTTTTTCTGGGAGCATCGGGTGCGCCTCGCACTGTGCCATGAGCGGCTCAGGGACAACGACCTGGCCATCGCCGAGCTGATCAGCGTGCTGAACGCCGAGCCGAAACAATGGTCCGCGCTCAATGAACTGCTGCGTATCTACCGCAGGCTAGGGCGATGGAATCAGGCTGAGCAGTTGCTCACCCAGCGCCGAAACGAGGATCCGGAAAATATCCGCTGGTTGCACGAACTTCACCAGATCTACATGGCCAGCGATAACGCAAGCAAAGCGATCGAGATGGCCGAACGGATAGTCGAGCTGCGCGAAGGCGCCGAGGACGCCGTGGAAATGCTGCTTCACACGTATCTCGATTTCGATCGGCCGGACGACGCCATCCGGTTCATCCAGACCCGGATCCCCGCCGAAAGGCACAACGAATTGTGGATCCTCATGCCGATCGCGGCGGCCCATGCCCAGAAAGGTGAGACCTCTCAGGCGTTGCAGTACTACAACCAGGCCCTCGATACGCTCACGGATCAGCTTCAGGCTTTCGTGACTACCTCAAACACCGTCAAGATCGACATGGGCCCGCAGGCCACCATGCAGTTGATTCGTGCACGGCTCGCCCGCCGTGCCAACGAGCGCGGTTCCCGGTTCATGCTGGGGCAACTCCAGAAAGAGGCTGGGGATTCGACCGCTTTCGTGAACATCTTGGAAGAGCTTCTTGCCTCGATCCCCGAAGGAGACGATTTCCGGGTGCTGTCCGAACGGCTCTTCCTGCTCCGCAACCTGGCGATCGAAAGGCAGATGCTCGGCCAGTACGATGCGGCGCGCACCCGTTATGAAGAGATGCTCGCGATCGATCCCTACAACATCGTCGCATTGAACAATCTGGCTTTTCTGCTGATGGATCACTTCGAGGATCCCCAGGCAGCCCTGCCGTATTCACGCGCGGCCGTCGCTTTAGCGCCAAACGATCCCAGCGTGCTGGACACCGTCGGCTGGAACCTCGTGCTCGTCGGGCACCATGACCAGGGCATCGCGGCGCTTCGAAGGTCGATCGGCATCAACGACGGCATGGCCATCGTCCATTACCACGTCGCGCGGGCGCTTGTGCTGCGCAGCGAAAACAATCCCGAGACGCGCGACGCGGACCTGCGGGAAGCCGCAGCCGAGTGCCGACGCGCCCATGAGCTCATCCAGGCGTCCGGCAAGGACGAGTACAACATCTTCGACCAGGTGGTCGAACTGGGACGAACGCTGGGCCTCAGTCTGGACCCGCGCCTGCGAACGGGGTTGGCCAGCGGATAAGGGCGCCGGCGCCGGCAGGGCGTGTCCAAACGTCCGGGCTTCGCGACAGAGGACGGCCAGCGCCGTCGTCGTGCATGACGCGCATCGTCACGCAAACGTCCGGCGATTCTGGCCAAACGTCGGATATCGGCAGGTTCGCATCCGCCGCGGATTGGGTCACGCCCTGAAATAGCGTGCTTCGGGGTGGTGGGCGATCAGTGCGGTGGTCGATTGCTCAGGGTCGAGCTGGAACTCATCGCTCAGCGTCACGCCGATATCGCCGGGGCGCAGCAAAGGCCAAAGCTTGGCCTGGTCCTCCAGGCTGGGACAGGCCGGGTATCCGAAGCTGAAACGGCTGCCGCGGTAGCCCTGTTGAAAGAGCTTGCGCACCTCGCGCGCGTCCTGGTCGGCGATCCCAAGTTCCATCCGCACCTGCTTGTGAAGATACTCGGCCAGCGCCTCGGCCGTTTCGACGCCCAGGCCATGGAGGTGGAGGTAATCGCGGTAACGGTCCTCGGCGAACCACGTGCGGGCGACCTCGCTGACACGCGACCCGACGGTGACCAGCGTCAACGCGATCACGTCGAACCGGCCACTGGAGACGGGCCGCCAGAAATCGGCCAGGCACCAGTAGGGCTCCTTCCGCTGGCGCGGCAGTTCGAACCGTGCGACGACGCGCGTGCGATCGTGCGGATCGTAAAGACAAAGCGTGTCGCCTTCGCTCTGGCAAGGCCAATAGCCGTAGACCGCCCGCGGCTCAAGGATCTGCTCGCGCTCGCACCGCGCGACAAGGTCGCGGTAGATGGGCCGCACTTCCGCGTCGATGGAGCGATCGAACTCCTCCTGGGGGCGTCCCCGCTTCTTATACTGCCATTGCACCTGAAAAAGCATCACCTCGTTGATGTAGCCCAGGGCAGCTCGAAGCGGGATCTGCTCGATGACGCGACGGCCCCAGAACGGCGGCTCCGGGATCGGCACATCGGTGGCGACCGTGCTTCGGGCGACCGGCCGAGGCTCAGCCGTCTCGACCGTTTCGTGCGTCCCGGCCGCACCGGCTAACTGGGCTTCCTCGCGCGCCTTGCGGCTGGGCAAGGGGACGGTCGCTTCCTGTGAAGCGGCGTGCGGGCCGACGGGTTCGGCCGCTGTCCGCTGTCCGCAGATCTGCTCCATGAGCGCCATGCCGTCGAAGGCGTCGCGCGCGTAATACACGGGCCCCTCGTAGAGCTTGGCGAGGTCCTCTTCGACGTAGCGCCGCGTCAGGGCAGCCCCTCCCAGGATCACCGGCGGGCGCAGGCCTCGCTCGTTGAGAATCTTGAGATTGTCGCGCATCACGACCGTGCTCTTGACGAGCAGACCGCTCATGCCGATCGCGTCGGCTCCGGTCTCCTGCCACGCTTCGATGATGGCGTCAACGGGCTGCTTGATGCCGAGGTTATGGACGGTGTAGCCGTTGTTGGCCAGCAGGATGTCGACGAGGTTCTTGCCGATGTCGTGCACGTCGCCGCGGACCGTGGCCAGCACGATCGAGCCCTTGTCCGAGTCGGA
>PWPN01000224.1 GCA_003557125.1 Phycisphaerae bacterium
GTGCCGGGGCAGCGCACGACGGCGTGGCTGACGTGCCAACTGCTGCTGCACGAGCTGGGGATGAACGCCGATGACGTGCGCTACAGTTTCGTGCCGTTCGACCGCATCCTGCCGGCGGTGCGGGCCGGCGAGTACGACGCGGGGCTCATCATCCACGAGGGGCAGCTGACCTACCGCGACCACAAGCTCGTCTGCGTCGTGGACCTCGGCGCATGGTGGAAGCAGGAGACGGGTCTGCCCATGCCATTAGGCGGCAACGTGATCCGGCGCGACCTGGGCCTTGAAGCCATCCGTGACGTGACCGCGATCCTGCGAAAGAGCATCGAATATTCGCTGTCCAACCGAAAGTCGGCCGTCGCATATGCACTCGACTTTGCGCGCGACATGGGAGCCGACCTGGCCGACAAATTCGTCGGCATGTACGTGAACGCGTATACGCTCGATTACGGTTCGGAAGGGCGCCGGGCCGTGCGCGAACTGCTCGCCCGAGGCCACGCCGCCGGACTCGTGCCCGACCCCGGAACGATCGAGTTCGTTTGAGGATTCAGCCGTTTGAGTTGATGAGTTCCCGGTGGCTGGTGAGGTTGCCTGAACGCGCCGGCTACTGCCCGCCTACTGCAAGCCGTACTCGCGCAGCTTGCGGTAGAGCGTTCGCGCGCCGATGCCGAGCATTTTGGCGGTCTGGTCGCGGTTGCCGCCGGTCAGCTTGAGCGTGTTGGCGATGTGGAGTTTTTCCATCTGCTGCATTGTCAGGCCGGCCGTGCTCTGCGCCGACGCCAGCACGATGTCTGTCGAGCCGCGGATGGCCTCCGGCAGATCGTCCAGCGTCAGCTCGTGCCCCTCGGCCAGAACGATCATCTGATCGACGACGCTTCGCAGCTCGCGCACGTTGCCCGGCCAGCGATAGGCTGACAGTTTCCGAAGGACCTCCCCGCTGACCGAGACGACGGGCTTGTTGTGCACGTCGGCCGCCTCGTGAAGGAAATGGTCGATGAGAATCGGGACGTCGTCGCGGCGCTCCCGCAACGGCGGAATCCGGATGGTCGCCTGATTGAGCCGGTAAAACAGGTCGTCGCGAAACTCGTGGTGCTCGACCATCTCCTGAAGGTTCCGGCGGGTGGCCGAGACGACCCGCACATCCACCTTGCGGATCTCGTTGCTGCCGACGGGCAGGATCTCGCCGTTTTCGAGCGTTCGGAGCAGCTTGGCCTGCATCGCCAACGGCATGTCCCCGACCTCGTCGAGGAAAAGCGTACCGCTGTCGACGACTTCGAACAGCCCCTTGCGGTCGCTGACAGCCCCCGTGAACGCGCCTTTGACGTGGCCGAACAATTCGCTTTCCAGAAGGTTCTCGTTGAGACCGGCGCAGTTGATCGCCCGAAACGCTTTGCGCGCACGCGGCGAGTGCCGGTGGAGCGCCTGCGCGACGAGCTCTTTGCCCGTGCCCGACTCGCCGAGAACGAGCACCGTCAGCTTGCTGTCAGCCACGCGCCGGACCCTGTGAATGAGGCGGATCATCTGCTCGTTGCCGGTCACCAGCCCCTCGAATTCGCAGCGGCGCTCCGCCTGTTGCTTGAGCGCCCGGTTCGCACGGTTCTGCCGGGCCTGCTCGGCCGCATGTTCGACAGCCTCGGTCAGGGCGTCCGGGCTCACCGGGCGGGCCAGCACACCTGCAAACGTATGCCTCGATTTCAGGCGGGAGATCGCTTCGGGCGGAAGATCCTGGACAATCAGCAGCACCTCGGCATCCGGGGCGATGCGGCTCCATCGCCCGAGGGGGCGGGTGCTCGACCCGTCGCCTTCGGTCGCCATCCCCTGGTCGGCCACGATGACGTCGGGCGGTCGGGCCTGGAGACTCTCGATCGCCTCGGTCGCCGATTGGGCCGTCCGACAGGCATGGCCATGCTCCCGAAGAGACTCGGCCATGCGGTCAGCCTGCTCGGTGTCCTGCTCGACGATCAACACAAAGGCGGTTTCACTCATGATGCGGCATGCGACCTCAGTCTAAGCTGCGCTACGTCTCCACGCCGAATATGCCGACCGTGTTCCGTATGCAAAAGAAATCGTATTATTTCAAGCGGTGAACGAGCGGGTTCGCGATCCGCACTCTCGGATTTTCGCATCCACCAGATTAATCCCACTATTATAACACACCCGCACAAACGTAACACTGGCGACGGACGCTTGTAAGTCGCTATCTCAAAAGCGGTTACTTGAATGAATCGAAAGGTGCCGCGCTCAACTCCACCCAGACCCGACGCGAATCGGCACTTTCCCGCACTCAAATGATCCATCACGTGGAGCACACGTACGGCGGGCCAAATACCTTGCCCAACGGGCGAGACGCCCGTCCCCCGTCTTCACTGCGCTCGCCGTGGCTGTGCCGTGGGTGGACCCCTGTAGCGGCCGTCCCCCGTGGCGGCCGTCTTTCGCCGGGTGGCCTCGGGCGGCTTGTCCGCCTGTGCGGTTCTGCACATAAAAAAGGCGAGACACCGTACCACCCTTTTGCCCGCTGCCTCGTTCGAACCGGAAATGACGGTCGCCGTGCGGATCGGGAAGACACCGGGATAGCGTGCAACCGCTCAGATGCCGAAGTCGTCGAACATGATGTTGTCAGGCTCGACGCCGAGGGACTCGATCATGTCCGTGCAGGCGCTGATCATCATGGGCGGCCCGCACATGTAATACTCGATGTCCTCGGGGGCCGGATGGCTGTTGAGGTAGTTTTCCTGGACGACCTGGTGGATGAACCCGGTGGGCCCCTTCCAGTTGTCTTCCGGTTCCGGCTCGGAGAGTGCAAGGAACCATTGGAAATTGTCGTTCTCGGCCGCGATCTTGTCGAAATCCTCGACGTAGAACGCTTCGCGCAGGCTCCGCGCACCGTACCAGAAGGTCACCTTGCGTTTCGTGTGGATCCGTTTGAAGAGGTCGAAAATGTGCGACCGCATCGGCGCCATGCCCGCTCCGCCGCCGATGAAGCACATTTCGTTGTCGGTATCGCGTGCGAAGAACTCCCCGTAAGGGCCCGAAATGGTGACTTTGTCACCGGGCTTGAGCCCGAAGATGTAGGAGGACATCTGCCCCGGCGGCACGCCCTTGGAGCCCGGCGGCGGCAGGACGATCCGCACGTTCAGCATGATGATGCCTTTTTCACCGGGATAGTTGGCCATCGAATAGGCCCGCTCGATGGTTTCGTTCACTTTCGAGCTCAGGTTCCACAGATGGTACTTGTCCCAGTCCGCGCGGAATTTCTCATCGATCTCGAAATCCTTGTAGTGGACCTCGTGCGGCGGCGCCTGGATCTGGATGTAGCCGCCCGCGCGGAACGGCACATCTTCGCCCTCGGGCAGTTCGAGCACGAGCTCCTTGATGAAAGTGGCGACGCTGCGGTTCGAGCGGACCTGGCACTTCCACTGGCGGACGCTGAAGATTTCCGGCGGAACGTGGATCCGCATGTCGTTCTTGACTTTGACCTGGCAGGAAAGGCGCTGCCCCTCGCGTGCCTGTTTCGGGTTGATGAGGCTCGTCTCGGTCGGCAGGATGGAGCCGCCCCCCTCGAGGACCTCGATCTTGCAGACGCCGCAGGTCCCCTTCCCGCCGCAGGCCGACGGGATGAGGATCTCGTTTTCCACGAGGCTGTTGAGCAGCGTGTTGCCCGCGGAGACGCGCAGGCTGCGTGACTCGTCTTCGTTGATCCCGATCGTGACATCGCCGCTGGGCACGAGCTTGGCCTTGGCCGCCATCAGCACGCACACGAGGGCTACGATCACCCCGGTAAACATCACTACGCCAAGGAGGACGGTCAGCATCGTCTTGCCAGCCCTTTCCGGTCCGCCCGTCACAAGCGCCCCTGTGGGGGGTGCTCATTTACAGTTGAATCCCCGCAAACGCCATGAAGCCGATCGCCATCAGGCCGGTCACGATGAACGTGATGCCCAGGCCCCGCAGCCCGGCCGGCACGTTGCTGTAGCGCATCCGTTCGCGAATGGCCGCCAGCGCGACGATCGCCAGCCAGAAACCGACGCCGCTGCCCAGGCCGAAGACCGTACTCTCGGCAAGGTTGTAATCGCGCTCGGCCATGAACAGCGAGCCGCCCAGAATCGCACAGTTGACGGCGATCAGCGGCAGAAAAACGCCCAGCGCGGTATACAGCTTCGGCACGAACCGATCGAGCGTCATTTCGACGATCTGAACGGTGGCTGCGATCGTCCCGATGAAACTGATGAACGTCAGGAAGGACAGATCGATATCGGCCAGGTGCCTCCCCACGCCCGGCACCCAGACCAGCGCACCTTCCTTGAGAAGGTAATTGTGGATGATGTTGTTGAGCGGGCAGGTGACTGCCAACACGAAAACGACGGCCAACCCCAGGCCGAACGACGTCTCCACCCTGCGTGAACAGGCCAGAAACGAGCACATGCCCAGGAAAAAGGCCAATGCCATGTTCTCGATGAACACAGCCCGGATAAACAGGCCCAGATAGTGTTCCAGCATGATCGTCGCGCCCTTCTACGTCACGGCCCCGCCTGAAAATCCTGAAAAAACGGCGGCGCTCGACCCTCTATTCCGGCTCGTTAAGCTCCGGCTTCCAGGCCCGGAGCCCCCAGATGAACAGCCCGATCAGGAAAAACGCACCGGGGGCTAAAATCATCATGCCGTTGGGGGTGTACCATCCCCCGTCGGCGACGTTATGGAGTACCTCGTAACCGAACAGCGTCCCGGACCCGAGCAGCTCCCTGAAAAAGCCCGTGAACAACAGGACGATGTTGTAGCCCATCGCATTGCCGATCCCGTCGAGGAAACTGAGCCAGGGGCCGTTCTGCATGGCATAACCTTCGGCCCGGCCCATGATGATGCAGTTCGTGATGATCAAACCGACGAAGACCGAAAGCTGCTTGCTGATCGTAAACAGGTAGGCTTTGAGAATCTGGTCGGTGAGAATCACCAGCGACGCGATGACCGCCAGCTGAAAGATGATCCGCACATTCGGCGGCACCTTCGTGCGCAGCAGGCTGACGACGAGATTCGAAGTCGCCAGCACGCCCGTAAGGGCCGCACACATGACCAGCGCAGTCTCCATCTGGGTGGTGACCGCCAACGCCGAACAGATCCCGAGCACCTGGATGGCGATCGGGTTGTTCGTGAAGAACGGGTCCAGCAATGCCTGTCGTTGTTTCGGGTCCACGTCTTATTCCCCGCCTTCGCCTTATTCCCCGTCTTCGCCCAATTCTCCGCGTTCACGAAGCTGAGCCAGGTAAGGCCCCAGCCCATTTTCGCCCAGCCAGAACTGCACAAGGTGGCCGACTCCCCGGGCGGTGATCGTCGCACCGCTCAGCCCGTCGACATGGAAGGGGTCCTCCTGCGGAGGCCCGGCCCGGCCCTTGATGACTTCGATCCGGGGTTCCCACTGGTCATCGTAGGCCAGACGCCCTTCCCAGCGATCTCTCCAGCGCGGGTTGTCGATCTCGCCGCCCAGACCCGGGGTTTCCGCATGCTCGTAAAAGGTAATTCCCCGGATCGTACGCCCGTCCGAATCCAGCGAGAGAAAACCGTACAGCGTCGACCAGAGCCCCATCCCCTCGATCGGGATCACGACCTGGTCGAGTCGATCGTCCTCGTAGACTTTATAAACGAGCACGTAATCGGGCAGACGCCTCACGCCCGCGGCGTTGGCCGGTGCCCGCTGGCTCATATCGAGGTCCGACGCGACCACCTGCTGGTCGAAACCGTCGGGGCTGATATCCGTTTCCTCGCCGGTAACGCGGTCGACGACGACCTGTTCGATGCGTTCGAAGAGCGCATCGATCTGCTCGGCCGAGGGGATCTCCGTCGGCTCGATGAATCCCGCGACCATCAACACGTTCCGCTTGCGGTCGAGCTCGATATTCTGGAGCTGCCGTGCTCTCAGGCCGACGGCTGCGCTGGACACAAGCAGCGAACAGACCACGCAGACCGCGGCTGAAAAACCGATCGTGTAACTCGTGCTATACTGCCGCATTGCGAGCCAACCTTCGCTTGATGTTGCCCTGGACCACCACGTGATCGATGGTGGCCGCGAAAACGTTCATGAACAGGATGGCCAACATGATCCCGTCGGGAAAAGCGGGATTGACGACCCGGATGAGAATCGCCAGGACGCCGATCAGAATGCCGTATACCCACTTGCCCCGTTCCGTATAGGCCGAGGTCACCGGATCGGTGGCCATGAATACGGTCCCGAATGCCCATCCCCCGATCACGATGTGCCAGTGGAAGGGGACATCGAAAAAGGGATTCGTCACATAGCCGGCCAATGCGTTGAGCAGCAGGGACGTGCCCAGGCTCCCCACGACGACGCCGGTGATCACCCGCCAGCTGGCCACCTGCGTCACCAGCAGGATCGCCGCCCCGATCAGGCAGGCCAGCGCCGAGGTCTCACCCATCGAGCCGGGAATGAACCCGACGAAAGCCTCCCACCAGCTCCATGCACTTTGATGGAGACCTTCCATCCCGGACGCGGCCTCGACGAGCATCGTCGGCCCGCTGTGACCGTCGACCGCGACCCAGACCAGGTCGCCGGACACCGTCGCGGGATAACCGAAAAACAGCATCGCCCGGGCAGCCAGCGCGACGTTCAGGAAGTTCATCCCCGTGCCGCCGAAGACCTCCTTGGCGATCACGACGCCGAAGACGATGGCCACCGCAACCTGCCAGAGAGGGATCGTAGGCGGCACGATGCACGGAAGCAGCA
>PWPN01000367.1 GCA_003557125.1 Phycisphaerae bacterium
AAAAAGGCACGCGTGGAACTGCTGGTCGATCATGACGCCATCGCACCGGGCCAACGGGTCGAACTGGCGTTGGCCATCGAGCTCGAGGATGACTGGCACGTCTACTGGAGGAATCGCGGGGAAGGGGGGCTCGAGCCTCACTTCGAATGGGACATGCCGGAAGGGTTCGCGATCGGCCAACTCCACTGGCCATCGCCACGGAGGCACGTGGACGCTGCGGACACGCACACGTTTATCCTTGAGCATGAAGCCATACTGCTGACGGATGTCACGGCTCCCGCTGCGCTCGAAGCCGGCCAGGAGGTGACGATCGGTCTCGAAGCGGATCTGATGCTCTGCAAAAACGTCTGCATCCGCGAGATCCACAAGGTGGCGGCGGTGCTGCCGGTAGTCGCCTCGGCCGACGAGGCGCAGCCTGCCAACGGGAGCGATTTCACCTTCGCGCGCAATCGACTGCCCCAGCCGCAGGGAGAAGCGCGTCATCTCGATGCCTTGTCGGCTGTGGCCAGCGTCGATCGGATCGTGCCCGGCGAATCCTTCGAGGTGGGTGTCGTCCTGGACATCTCCGAGAATTACTACATCAACTCGAACAGGCCTACGATCGAGGATTTCATCGCGACCGACGTGTTCCATCACTCGACACGGGGCCTGATGATCGGCCGACCGCGCTTTCCGCCGCCGGTGATGAGGGACAGCCCGATCGGCGAGCTCTCCCTTTTCACGGGGCGCACCGTCATCGTGTTGCCCGTGGAGGCTGACCGCGTTCTCGACGCGACGGAACTGACGATCCGCGGCGAGGTCACCTATCAGGCATGCGACGAAGAGACGGGGATGTGCCTGCGGCCGACGTCGGCCGAGTGGGCGGTGACGCTGCCTGTCGCGGAGGCAGGGGAAGAAGCCCAGCCAGCGAACACGGAAATTTTCCAGGAGGCAGAGGCCTATCCGGTCGACGATGAGCCGGATACCGAGCCGCTCGATACGGCTACGACTTTGCAGCGCATCCAGATATGGTTCGCCTCGTGGGGGGTCGTCGGGTATGTCGTTCTGGCGCTGCTGGGGGGGTTCATCCTGAACCTGACGCCGTGCGTTCTGCCGATCGTGTCCATCAAGGTGCTCTCTTTCGTGCAGCAGGCGGGCGAGCATCGGCTGCGCATTTTGACGCTCGGGCTCGCATTCGCAGCGGGGATCGTGGTTTCGTTCATCGCCCTGGGGCTGCTGATCGTGGGGCTCGGCCAGCAGTGGGGCGGGCTGTTCCAGACGCCCCAGGTGGTCATCGGCCTTGTCGCGGTGGTGACAGCCTTCGCGTTGAGTCTGTTCGGGGTCTTTTCGGTGAATCCGCCCCGTGCGGTCGGGGAGCTTGGCCAGAAAGTTCGCACGGAAGGGCACCACAATGCCTTTGCGACGGGCCTGCTGGCGACGGTGCTGGGGACTGCCTGCACGGCTCCTTTCCTGAGCGCGGTCGTCGCGATCGCCGCCCAGCAGCCGCCCAGCGTGGGGCTGTTCATCTTCGCGATGGCAGGGACTGGGATGGCGCTCCCGTATGTCCTGCTGGCCGCCAATCCTGCGTGGCTCAAGGTGGTTCCCCGGCCCGGCCCGTGGATGACGACGTTCGAGCATCTCATGGGTTTTCTGCTGCTGGCGATCACGATCATGCTGCTCGATTCGCTCGAATACCAGATCGGCGGGCGCGGGCTGTTGTGGACGCTCGTGTTCCTTCTGTTCGTGGCGGCCGCGGCCTGGCTCTACGGGCGGGTCGGTTACGACGCACCACGCGCGCGAAAGCTGCGGACATACGTCATCGTGGCGCTGCTGCTTGTCGTCGGTTGGCTGTTCAGTTTCAGGTGGATGCAGACGATTCCGCAGCTCATGGAGGCCCAGCATCAGCAGCGGGTCGGTGTCGTGCCGTCTGATCCGAGGGATCTGACCTGGGAGGCGGGCCGGGTCCCCTGGGTGCCCTACACGCGCGAGCAGGCAGAGCAGCTTGTTCAAGAGGGTTACACGGTGTTCATCAACTACACGGCCCGCTGGTGCACCAACTGCAAGGTCAACGAGTCGGCGGTCATCGACACGGAGCCCGTGCGTGCGGTCATGGCTGAGCTCGGCGTCGTGCCGATGAAGGCCGACTACACGTCGTTCGACCAGGCCATCAGTGAAGACCTCGAGCGGTTCGGACGCGCGGGCGTGCCGATGTATCTCATTTATCCGGCCAATCAGTGGGACGATCCCCTCCTTCTGGATGAAATGCTGACGCGCGACGGATTTATCCGCAGCTTGCGAAGGGCCGGGCCGAGCTCGCCGACAATGCCGCGGTTAGAGCAGGAAGATGAGGAGTCGCAAGAGGTGGCAGGGAACGGTTGAGAGTGTCGGTGGGGAGGGGAGGCGACGGATGAGGAGCCGGCGGCGGTGGCAGGAAGATGAGGGGTCGGCGGCACCCGACTAGAGCTTGTTTACGATTGAGTACGAGCGGATTTGAGATTCAGGATTTGAGATTTCAGATTATGCACGTGGATTTGAGATTGAGGATTTGAAATTCAGGATTTGAGATTTCAGATTGTGCACGTGGATATGAGATTGAGGATTTGAAATCTCAGATTTGAGATTTCAGACCTCTGTGTGTTTTCAACCTTCCTTCGGCCGCCATGTCGTGCGGTCAGTCTCGATCGAATCGGACAGTCAGTCTCGATAGCCGGGCGGCAAGTCTCAATCGAGGCCGAAAAACTCGACGGCGGCGGCTGTGCTCGCCTCGGCCATCGCTTCGTAGGGCAGGCCCAGCATGTCGGCTGCGAACCGTGCAATGTGCGTGAGGTGGGCGGGGACGTTCGGCCGGATCTTGCGCACGGGCTCGGGAGCGAGATAGGGGCTGTCGGTCTCCAGGAGGATTTTTTCGGGTGGCGTGGCGGCGCAGACCCGCCGGGTCTCCTCGGCGTTGCGGAAGGTCAGCACGCCCGTGAACGAGACGCGCCAGCCGTTGGCGGCTAACTCGGACGCCTGCTCGGCTGTCCCGCTGAAGCAGTGAAAGACGACCGGCCGACCGACGTAGCCGCAGGCTTTCAGGATCCGGACGGTGTCGTCGTGCGCCTCGCGGCTGTGGATGACCACGGGCAGGCCCGCGTCGGCTGCCAGTTCGAGCTGTCGCGTGAAGACGCGTTGCTGGCACGGTCGCGGGCTGAAGTCGTAGTGGTAATCGAGGCCCATCTCGCCGGCGGCGACGAGCAGCGGGTCGTCGCGCCAGGCGCGGGCGATCCGTTCGAGTTCCGCATCGTCGACCTTGGCTGCCTCGTGCGGATGGATGCCGGCAGCGACCCAGATCCGCTCGTGGGCGCGGGCCAGCTGAAGGGCTGCGTCGAGCTCGCCCGGGGAGCAGGCGACGGTGATCAGACGCGTCACGCCCGCTCGGCGAGCGTCGGCCAGGACGGTTTCGATCCGGTCGACCAACGGTCGAAAGGTCAGATGGCAATGGGTATCGACGAGTTCGGGCACCATGCGCTCTTCTCACATGTGGCGAATGCGGGCCTTGGCATCCTGGTTACGATCGGTGCGCGGGGCTGAAGGCATTGGCGTGATGTTCGACCTGTACGGAGCCGACGGTCGACCAGATGACCGCGACGATATCGAATCGGAAGATTCGCCCCTGGGAACGTGTCTGCCGGAGGAAGGTGCGCGTGGCCGCCATGATGCGGTGCTGCTTGTCGGCTGTGACAGCGTCCTGGGGGTCGGCATGGATGCGGTCGGTTCGCGTTTTGACCTCGGCGAAAACGATCGTGCTCCCATCCAGGGCGATGATGTCGATCTCGCCGTCCGCACACCGGTAGTTGGTCGTCACGATCCGGTAGCCCTTGCCTTTCAGGAAGCGGACCGCCTGCTGCTCGCCCGCTCGACCGAGCCGAATGTGCTCGCCTACGGGCCTGTCGCCTCGCACATGCGTCAGGATCGCTTTGAGCCAGGACATGGCAGGGCAGGCTCCTTCGAGGACCTGAAGATCACGATTCGTCGGGGGCCGATGGGATGGCACAGGGGTTCCCGCCCATCGACAGGAGACCGTGCGGATTGAAGCATCCCGACTTGAAGAACCCCCTTGATCCCCCCCCTTATAAGGGGGGAAAGGTTGCTTGCCGCGGTCCTGTGAGCAGTGCATCAGCAAACGGGCGAGACGCCCGTACCACCCGACCTCCCAGTCTCGGCTCCCTGACGGTGGCGGCTCGGACATCAGGGACGGCCGCTACATCGCTACCTCACGTCGCGTTTTGGGTCAGGTCGCGGCTCACTGCTTCGATGCCTTCTCATCTGCGCCGAAGCTGACGGAACGCTTGCGGTCCTTGACGCGACGGGCCTTGCCGACGCGCTCGCGGAGGTAATAGAGCTTGGCACGGCGGACGTGCCCGCGGCGGACGATGTCGACGCCGGCGACCTTGGGCGAGTGCACGGGGAAAATCCGCTCGACGCCCTCGTTGTTGACGATACGGCGGACGGTGAAGGTCTCGTTGATGCCGCGACCTCGCCGGGCGATCACCACGCCCGTATAGGGCTGGACGCGCCTCTTGTCGCCCTCGATGATCCGCACGTTGACGGTCACCGTATCGCCGATGTAGAAATTGCTCAGTTTGTTCTTGGTCGCCGTATCCTCGGCTGCCTGAATCAACGGATGAATCATGACACCGCTCCTCGGCACCGATCCGCTCGATGCCCAATGATGTGTTCCTGGACCGTTGCACCTGCTTCGTGCACGTCTGTCACGTATCCCATCGGTGGCGACCCGCTCGCCCCGTTACCTGTTCAAAATACGAACTTTTGCATTCGCCCGCCGGCAGCTTGTCCGGCTGAAACCGTCTGAAGTTTCTACCGTCTGAAGCTTCTCAGCTCTCGTCGGACGGCCCTTCCGCCAGCAGGTCCGGTCGACGGCGGTGCGTACGATGCTCCGATTGCTCGTGCCGCCACTGCCGGATCCGTGCATGGTCGCCGCTGAGCAGGACCTCGGGAACCTCCATCCCGCGATAGCAGCGGGGCCGCGTATAGTGCGGATACTCCAGAAGGCCCTCAGCGAATGACTCGCTGGCGATCGACTCCTGGTCACCCACCGCCCCGGGCAGCAGACGCACGATGCCGTCGATCAGGACCATGGCCGCAGCCTCGCCGCCGCTGAGCACGTAGTCGCCGACCGAGATCTCCCGCGGCGCGAGCCCCTGGATGATCCGTTCGTCGAACCCTTCGTAATGGCCGCAGATGACCAGCAGCCAGGGTTCGCGGGCGAGTTCGGCAGCCATCGTCTGATTGAAAGGCTCACCTTGCGGTGTGAGCAGCACCCGCGTCGGCCTTGCCGGGTGCGCGTCTGCTGCCTTGTTCTCTGCATCTGCCGCTTGAGGCCACTCAGCCCTTTCGCCCCTCGTGCTCGCTTGTCGCTCAGCGTCCGGCCCTTTTTCCGCCGTCAAGGGCGTCGCTTTGGCGGTCTCCTCGGCCGCGGGGATTCCTTGGATGGGTCGCCCCTCGACGGATTCGACGGCATCGAACACCGGCGGGCACATCATCACCATCCCTGGCCCGCCTCCGAAAGGGCGATCATCCACGCTGCGATGGCGGTCGGCGGCGAAATCCCGAATGTTCGTGTACCGGATCGTGACGATGCCGGCCCGCTGTGCCCGCCCGATGATACTGGCGTTCGTGAAAGGCTCGATCGCCTCGGGAAACAGCGTCAGCACGTCGATCCGCACGGTGTGCTTCCTTACACCTGCTCGGCCGGCTGCTTCTGCGCTTTGGCGATGAGCTGCGCAACGGTCTCGCTCGGCTGGGCCCCGACGCTGATCCAATGGTCGATGCGATCCAATTTGAGGTTCCAGCGCAACGCGGGGTTTTTGTGCCCGGGATCGTAAAAGCCGAGTTCCTCGATCACACGGCCATCCCGGCTCCTGCGCACGTCCACTGCCACGACGCGATAGGACGGTTTATGCCGTCGGCCTATCCGTTTCAGTCGAATCCGCACCATGGGTTCTCGAACTCCTAAAGCTCTTGCATCTTGACACGCGCTCCGGACCGCCGCTCACTACGTGTCTCGGCCCGCGTCACACGGCCCGCGCCCGGACCTTGCCCGGCGCCCGGTGAAAACCTTCGAATCTGTAAGTGTACCCGGAGCCGCCCTTGTGAGCAAATGGCAGGGGGAGGGCCCGGGGATTGGCCGACCTTTCGCCAAGGGGGGGCGGCGGGGTCGCCCGATGCAATCCCCGGGCTTCGGGCGAATATGGCGGTCTGCCGGGGGGGCGGTTATACTTCGCGGTGAGCGATAAAAAACACGATTGAAACGCTCCAGCGGCATTTATTTCCAGGATCTGAATCTGAGGTTTCCGTCAAATGAAGGTACTTGTGACCGGTTCGAGCGGGCAGATCGGAACCAACCTGGCCCTCACCCTGCAGGCCCGTGGCGACGAGGTCGTCGGCGTGGATCGTCGACCCAATACGTGGACCGACCGGATCGAGACGGTCCTGCTCGACCTGCGGACCGCCCGGGCGGAGGATCTGCCCGCAGGCCCCTTTGACGCCGTCGTTCATCTGGCTGCCCACGCGAAGGTCTTCGAGCTCGTCGAGCAGCCGGAGCGGGCACTCGAAAATGTCACGATGTGCTTTACCGCCCTGGATTTCGCACGGCTCCAGAATGCCCCCTTCATCTTCGGCAGTTCCCGCGAGGTGTACGGCGACATCCATCGGCATGTCACCGAAGAGGCGGC
>PWPN01000106.1 GCA_003557125.1 Phycisphaerae bacterium
CATTGAGGTGGAGGCCATCCTTTATCAACCCGAGGCGGCGGGGAAAACCGACGGACGTGGTTGACGTGTGATCCTGTGCGCCACGGCCGCGGTTACGAATGCTTGTATACGCTGCGACGAAGGCCGGCCAGGAGAATCGGCGTCCCCGCGCGGCGTGAGGAGCACTTTATCGTGTCGCCCACACGGTGATCGACGCAGCTACGCCGTCCAGGGCATCCGCGACAGTGCGAGTGATCGGATCGTCTCCGACGCTTGACGCCTTGTAAACGTGGTCGCTGAGTATCTGGATTTTCTCGAATCCTGCACTGCGGATGGCGTCCAGATAGTCGTCCCGCAGCAGTGCTCCTGCAATACAGGCGGCATAGAGATTTGCATCGTCCTTGAAATGCGGTGGTAAAGGCCGATTCAGCACGATGTCGCTCACGATCATCCGTCCGCCGTCCTTGAGTACGCGATGTATTTCGCGGAAGACCCTCGGCTTGTCGGGCGAGAGATTGATGACGCAGTTAGAGATAACGACGTCTATGCTGGCGTCCTCAGCCGGCAGGTTCTCGATGTGCCCTTCGCGGAACTCGACGTTGGCCAGGCCGGTGGCGGTGAAAAACTTGACTGCGTTTTTACGGGCCAGGGCAAGCATTTCGGGCGTCATGTCGACGCCGATGGCCCGGCCGGTCTCGCCGACCTTCTGAGCGGCCAGGAACACATCTTTACCCGCCCCACTGCCCAGATCGAGTACCACGTCGCCCTTATCGATATATCCGAAGGCCAGCGGGTTACCGCAGGACAGACCCAGTTCCGCCTCGGGCACGGGATGATCGGGTACCGCGTAAGGCTTGGGATCACTGCAGCAGGAACTGTCGGGTCCGCAGCAGGATCCCTGATTGCGGGCGACCTCCGCATAAGCTTTCTGTACCAGTTCGTGCGTTACGTCTTTGTTCATTGCTTAGCCTCTCTCGACAGCCATCTCCTCGACTGCGGCCGGTACGGCTGCGGACGGGCCGAACCACGAACGCGTCCGTACGCAGAGCCTCACGAGCATGAGCATGACGGGCACTTCGATGAGCACGCCGACGACCGTGGCCAAAGCCGCCCCGCTGGAGAGCCCGAAGAGCATCGTCGCCGTTGCGATGGCCACCTCGAAGTGGTTCGACGCGCCGATCATGGCCGTCGGGGCCGCGTCCTCGTAGCTGAACCTCAGCAGCCGGGCGATGCCGTAGGTCAGCGCGAAGATCAGCACGGTCTGAATGAACAGCGGTATGGCGATCCAGAGGATCGTCAGCGGATTGGCTATGATCGTTTCGCCCTTGAAGCTGAACAGCAGCACGAGAGTGGCCAACAGCGCGATGATCGAGACCGGCGTCAGCACGTGCAGGAATTTGGCCTCGAACCAGGCTGTCCCTTTGGTCTTGATGATCCACTTGCGCGAAAAGTAGCCTGCTACCAGCGGCAGCGCGACATAGATGGCGATCGACAGGAGCAGCGCTTCCCACGGCACGGGCATCTGGTTGATGCCCAGCAGCCATCCGCCGAGCAGCCCGTAGAGCACCAGCATCGTCAGCGAGTTGATGGCTACCATGACGAGTGTATGGCCCTGGTTGCCGCGTGCCAGGTAACCCCACATAAGCACCATGGCTGTGCAGGGCGCAATGCCCAGCAGAATGGCTCCGGAGATGTACGACCGCCACAGTTCGACCTCGGTCCCGTCCTTGATGACCTCCGTGCCGGGAATGTATCCGCGAAAAAGGTATCCCAGGAAGAACGTCGCGATAGCCAGCATCGTGAAGGGCTTGATGCCCCAGTTGACGATCAGCGTCAGCAGGACGGGTTTGGGGCTTTTGCCGGCTTTGACGACCTCGGCGAAATCGATCTTCACCATGATCGGGTACATCATGCAAAACAGCGCGATGGCGATCGGGATCGAGACGACAGGCGCCCCGTTGACGTAGATGGCCATGCCGTCGAGCGTGTGGGCCACGCCCGGAGCGAGCTTGCCCAAAAAGATCCCGCCGACGATGCATAACCCGACCCAGATCGTCAGGTACTTCTCGAAGACGTTCAGGCCTTTGGGTTGCTTGTCGATGCAGGCTTGGGTCGCCATTTCATTCTCCCACTTTTTAAACGGAGATTGGCAATCCGAAACCGCGCGGGTTTCATGCCCGCGGCTCTTTGGGTTGTTATCGATTCAGCGATTCCGGCAGCGTTTCGACGAAGTCTCGGATTTCATCGCGTACGCGGCGGTAACAGTTCAACGCTTCCTCGTGTGTCGCAGCCTCCTGCGCCAGTGCGGGCGGATCATCGAATCCGACGTGGACGACCTTCGCCTTGCCGGGAAACGCCGGGCAGGTCGCGTCGGCATGTCCGCAGACGGTAACAACGTAATCGAACGGTACGTCAAGCAGTTCCGCAACATTTTTTGAGCGGTGGTGTGCGATATTCACGCCCGCCTCGGCCATGACGGCGACGGCGTGCGGATTGAGCCCATGCGTTTCAATGCCGGCGGAGTAGGCATCGAGCACGTCGCCCTTGAGCATTCGCGCCCAGCCCTCAGCCATCTGGCTGCGGCATGAATTGCCCGTACACAGGAAGAGGACTTTCAGTCTGTCGGCAATGGTGTTCATGATCAAAATCCCCATACCTTTAAGTTGATGTCCCCGGTGATGCAGCCACCAGTCGCCGACTTATGAAGCCTTGTAACACGAACTGAATTCACGCGGGTCCTTGCCGCGAACGCATTGAATCCGCCGGACATCGGCCGTGATGGCTTCCTCCCCCTGGAGCGACTTGAGGACCCATTGGATCGCCAGCCGCGTCATTGGCGAGGCACCACGGCTTGCCAGCCGAAAGTAGCGCCACCGCCCTTGCTTGCGCCGCTCCACGAGGCCTGCCTGATGAAGAATCTCCATGTGCCGGGATACCGTCGAAGGCGAGAGCGCGAGCAGCTCGATGACCTGACAGAGGCAGAGCTCCCCCTCCCGCAGCGCAAGCAACACGCGTGCGCGGGATTCGTCTCCGATCGCCCGGGCGAGGGCCAGAAAGCGTTCCATGGCATACTCCTATAATTCGCCAACTATCGAAGTATAGTGCGAATAAACATTGCCGGCAAGCCCTCCCCCCCGGCGTTCGACCGGACGCGGGGCCCGTCGCTTGTTCCCCAGGGCTGCACCTGCTTGGGAATGGGTTACGGCTGGGTGGATAGCTTATAGAGGACCAGCGGGCTTGGCTCGGGCGGATCCCCTTCCCGCTGTCGGTCGCGGTGGACGGGCAGCGTTTCCCAGCGGAGTACGTAGCGGACGCCCGGTTCGTTGCTGCCGCCATCGTCCTCGGCCCAGCGGACGGCCATGCCGTCGATATCCGATTGCGGCTCGCTCAGCGCAGGCGGATAGCGCACCGGCTGCGGTTCCGTGCCGATGAACTCCAGGGTCTGTTCGTCGATGACCAGCAGGCCTTGGCCGTATTGGATGTGATCGTATGGGAGGGCGAGCCGCCCCTGGCTGTGCGGTCGAAACGACCGGAGGATGATCTCGAAGGGGATCGACCCGCGCCCCCTGAAATCCCATCGGTAAGCCCACTGCGAGACCTGCCGCGACACCCATGCGCCCTCTTCGAACCGCGCGACGTAAACCTGGGTGTTGCCCTCCTCGTCGAACTTGTGGTACGAGGCCAACGGCTGATCGGTTGAGTCGAAGCCGATGTGGAGCGAACCGTTGAGGATTCCGGCGAATGGCGGCACAGGGTCGATGACGGTGCCCGGCGTCTCGTAGGTGATGGGCAGTTCGATGCGCTGTCCGTCGATCGTCTCCCACGCGAGCAGATCGCGGCTTCGCGCATAGGAGGGTGTGTGATTCGTTTCGCAGTCGGGCGTGTCGCGCCAGATCCAGGCGAGGTGGAACCAGCCGTCCGGGCCGAGGTTCGGGCCGGAGAGGTAGGCGTTCATTTCGCCCTTGCCGTCGATGAGCGGCTGATCGATGAGCCGCCGCCATGTGCGGGACGGGACGTCATAGGCGTTGAAGATCTCGTTACCCCGGCCGCTCGCCCCGTCGCGATAATGGAAGATCAGCTCGCCTTGCGGTCCGCGCATGAATTTCGGATAGGTGCAGCGTCCCTCGTCCCGGCCGACCATGGCATCGACTTTTCGGAAGGTCGTGATGTCCCACGGCCGATCGGTGCGAAAATAGATGAGCGGTACGCAGTGCATGTTACCGCTGAGATGGAGGTACCCGCCGTCGTCGGCAGCCATCGTGACGTAATTGTGGCTGTCCCACGGAACGATCGAGGGCAGTACCTTGTATTTCCACTCGTCCGAGTCCAGTGTGCGGCTGGCGACGGTCATGCGGTGCTGGGCATCGTAAAAGGCGACGAATTGACGGTGACCGCGCGTCAGCAGGCTGAATCGGACGGGGAACCCGGACGGCACACGGCCGATC
Organism: Phycisphaerae bacterium; assembly: GCA_003557125.1. Lineage (GTDB taxonomy): Bacteria > Planctomycetota > Phycisphaerae > UBA1845 > PWPN01 > PWPN01. The sequence goes on from PWPN01000106.1 coordinate 4,425, forward strand.
TTCCATGAAGCTGTGACCTCCGGCGCATCCTGGCCGATCGTGTTTTCCACCGACGCATCGGTCGCTGTCGAGCTTATCGCCGAGATTGCAGAGAACCAGATGGCCATCAAAGTCTTCACGGATTTATCTCCTTTTGCATTGTCCAGTTGCCACGTACGGACGCGGCTCACTCGTGGCGCAGTGCGACGATCGGGTCGAGGTTCGCCGCCCGGGCCGCGGGATACATGCCGAAGACGATCCCGACGAGCATGCTGATCCCTACCGACAAAATGATGCTGGGTATCGTAACAAGCGTGTGCATGCCGGCAAAATAGGTGATGAGTTGCGGGATGACGATACCCATGCCGATTCCGATCAACCCGCCGAGCATCGAGAGCACGACGGTTTCGATGAGGAACTGGCTGATGATCTGTCGACGTTTCGCGCCGATCGCCCGGCGGATGCCGATTTCGCGCGTCCGTTCCGTGACCGAAGCGAGCATGATATTCATAATGCCGATCCCGCCGACGAGCAGGCTGATCCCGGCGATCGAGCCGAGCACGATGTTGAACGTCCGCTTGGTCGCCTCGGCCTGACGCAGCAGCGCCAGCGGCACGCTGAGCGTGTAGTCGACCTTGTCGTGAAACAGATGGAGCATGTGTTCGATGCCGTCGGCCACCTGTTCGACCTCTTCGGTGGAGCGCACCTGGACGATGAGCTGGTGCAGTTCGACCCGCTCGCGCGAGCGGGACCCGCTGGTGCGACGTACGATGTAATCGCCGAAGCGCTCGCGTGCGGTGTTGATCGGGATGTAGGCGTCCACTTCCCGGTCCGGCGTCTGGATACCGCCTGCTTGCGTATCTTCGCTCTGGACGATCCCGACGACCTCGAAGGTGTCGCCGCCGATGTTGAGCATTTGCCCGATCGTGTGTTGGCCTGCCAGCAGTCGGCGCGCGCCGTGCTCGGTAAGCACGACGACGTTGGCCCTTCGATCCATGTCGCGCTCTTCGAGCATACGGCCCGCAACGATCGGGCGCCGCACCAGGTCGAACCAGGCCGGCACCGTCCCCACGACGCGCAACTCCATCGTCAGCTCGCCGAGCCGCCCGCTTTTACGTACGAGCTTGACGGGTACGGTACGCTCGACAGCCTCGAACGATTCGCGGATCCGATGCTCGTCGTTGTACCGCAGGCCGTAGATGCTCAGGCGCGATCGGACCGTCGATTGCGACTCGTCTTCGACCGGCATGATGGAAGTGATGATGATGTTGTGGCTGCCGAGACTGCGGATCTGCTCGAGCGCTTCGGCGCTGGCCCCTTCGCCCACAGCCAGCATCGCCACGACGCTGCCGACACCGAAGACCACGCCGAGCATCGTCAGCAGGCTGCGCAGCTTGTGCAGCAGCAGGTTCTTGACGCCCAGTCGGATGTTGCGACTCATCCGGAACATGTACATCAGTGCGATCCTTCCACGCGTTCGATCAGCCCGTCGCGCAAATGGAGTTGGCCGGTCGCGTGGGCGGCGATGTCCGGTTCGTGCGTGACCATGAGGATGGTCTTGCCTTGGGCGTTGAGGTTGCTGAGCAGGCTCATGATCTGTTTACCCGTGGCCGAGTCGAGATTGCCGGTCGGCTCGTCGGCCAGCAGGATGTGCGGATCGTTGGACAACGCCCGCGCGACGGCCACGCGCTGCTGCTGTCCGCCGGACAGTTCGGTCGGACGATGGTCGAGGCGGTCCCCCAGGCCCACGCGTTCAGCCAATGCTGCGGCAATTTCGGCGCTGCGGTCGCCCTCCAGGCCGAGATAAAACAGCGGCAACTCGATGTTCTCGCGCACCGTCAATTGAGGGATGAGGTTGAAGCTCTGAAAAATGAACCCGAGGTGCCGGAGGCGGAACTCGCTTAACCGGTCGTCATCGAGGCTGCTGACGTCTTGGCCTTCGAGAAGGTACTGGCCCGTGCTCGGTCGATCGAGACAGCCCAGCAGATTCAGCATCGTGCTCTTGCCCGATCCGCTCGGCCCCATGATCGCCCAGAAGCTGCCGCGCTCGAAGACGAACGAGACGCCGGCCAGCGCTGCGACCTGCTGGCTGCCCATCGTGTACAACTTCGTCACATTCACCAGCTCAGCCACCGGCGAAGAGGACGCTTTGGCATCGACTGCGGCAGGATGCGTTTTCAGCTCAGTCACCTTCCACCCCCACCGCCGGGACCACCCCCGCCGCCAGCGCCACCCCCACCGCCCGGACCACGCC
>PWPN01000372.1 GCA_003557125.1 Phycisphaerae bacterium
AGATTGGCCTTGCGCAGCAGTTGAAGATCCGGTTTGTAGGGGATGCGACAGGCCACGCAGAGCTTACGCACGAGTCTCTGAGCGAGGATCACGCGGAGCACGGCCGCCACGCCGTCGGTATCGCCGGCCAGACTCACGAACTTCTTCAGCGCGTCGAGGCTGTCGCGTGCGCGGATGCCCATGTAAATGCGTTTGCCCCCCTGGGCGGCTTTGACGGCCATGTGGGCGGTCTCGCGGTCGGGGCAGTCGCTCACCATGACGATGTCCGGCTCACGTCGAAGCACGGTCTGCAACTGGCGTGAGAAGCTGCCCTCATGTTTGTTCGGATCGTAAAGGGTCTGCGTGATGTTCTCGAGCTCCATGAGCGGCTCGCGTTCGAGCGCCAGCAGGTTGTTCATGAAGGCGTCGTGCGTGCGCAGGAGCGCGTACTGCGTTGTGGTCAGACCGCAGGAGCGCGGCCCGCTCACCAGGATGAGCCCGCCCGATTCTTCGAGCAGGGTTTCAAGTTGCGTCCGGACCGTATCGGTCATGCCCAGGTCGCGCAGGCGCAGCCGGGCTTCGTCCGAAGCGACACGAAGGCTGAGCCGTTCGTGCTGGGTCGTGCCGCTCGTGCGCACGATGATGTCGGACATGCCTCGGCCGGCGGCATCGATCGAAGCGCTGAGTCGGCTTTCCTGGGGGCGGCGATGTTCGTTGACGTCCAGGCCGGCGGCTTGTTTGACGAAGTGCAGCGAATGTTCGGCCTCATCGCGTTCGAAAAGGTCGTGCCGCGGCGTCACGACGCCGTCGATGCGGTAAGCCAACCGGGCGGCATTCGGAGCCACGAGCAGTTCGACCTCGGTCGCTCGCCGCCAGAGCGCATCGAAAATGAGATTCTGAGCTGCCTCATACGGACCGACCAGAGCGGGGTCGTCCGGAGGTTTGACTTTGCCTTCGGGGCCGGAGAGGCGGACACGTTCGAAGACGGCGGAGGGGCCATGCTTCTTCTTGCCGCGTTGAGTGAGCCACGATTTGATGTGCGCCGGCGTGAAAACGCGTTTCGAGGCGTCCACCATGCCGTTGCGGACCACGACGTAGCTCGTGTCCGTCGATGCGGCCAGGATGAAGCACAGACCGAAGCCTGCCGCGAAGAGCGCGGTGCTCTGCCAGGGCATCAGCAGCCACAGGAGCAGGCCGACGCCGGTACCGCCCAGAACGACGCTGTTCCACAGTGGCTTATTGATGCGGCGGACGAAGTCCGCATCTTTATCCGCCCACTGACAGAAAGCCATCAGGATCAAGGCCACCGCGGCGATGAGCACGATCCGCCAGGGACTGACGAACCCGCCGAACTCGGCGGCAAGGGCGAGGGGCTCGGCCGCCGACGCTGCCTGAGCGCTCAGTCCCAGGGTCAGCGCGGAGCAGGCCTTGGTGGACAGGAGGCTTCGTGGACTCGACTTCGCACCCATGGCATCTCCGAATCGAACGCCTCTCGATGAAGCGCCCATGCTATTGAAAAACCGACGGCATCCGCTGCGCCGTCAGCTCTAACATCACAGCCATTTTGAGCCGGTTCGGCACTCGGCAGGAAACTCTGGATGATAACCGGTTCGTCCGGCGCTGAACAGGCCGACGCCGGACTTCACGGGTCTGGCCGCACAGCGGGAATGATCCCCGTTCGAGCATGGCCGACCACGCGGCTGTGATCCGGACCCACTTCTCTTGGACCCTTCCGAGTCGGGTTCCGTTTGGCGGCACTTTTCGCGGCCGTTTAGCCGACCAGCCCGCCTCCGCCGGCATGGATCCCCTTGAGTCGCATCTTGAGTTCCTGCGGGTTCGGCGAAGCGGCGTAGGCGACGTCCGTCTCGATGAACTCTTCTTCGACGAGCCGGCGAAGCGATTCGTTGAAGTCGAGCATTCCCTCCTCGTAGGAGCCGCGGATCACCTTGGTCAACTCGTCGTCGCGCTTCTCGTCGATGAGCTTTCGGACGGTGGAGTTGGCGAACATGATCTCGACGGTCGGCACGCGCGAAACGCCCGGCTTGACGCTGGGCAGCAGCTTCTGGCAGATGATGGCCTGGAGATTGAACACGAGCGTCTGCCGGCACAGGTCGCGCGACCCTTCCGGGATGAGGTCCAGGACGCGGTTGATCGTCTGCGAACTGCTCGACGCGTGGACCGTGCCGAAGACGAGGTGGCCCGTCTCGGCCGCGTTGAGGGCGGCCATGAACGTCTCCTCGTCACGCATCTCGCCGATGAGCACGACGTCCGGGTCCTCACGCATGAGGTATTTCAATGCGTCCTGGAACGTGTGGACATCGACGCCGACTTCGCGTTGATTGATCAGTGCCTTCTTGTCCTTGAAGAGGTATTCGATCGGGTCCTCGATCGTCACGATGTGGCACGGACGATGGGCGTTGATGTAGTCGAGGGCGGCGGCGATCGTCGTCGACTTGCCCGAACCCGTAATACCCGCCAGCAGGACGAGCCCCTGGTGATACTCCGTGACCTTGTAGATCGACTTGGGCAGGAAGAGCTGATCGAAGTTGAGGACCTCGGCGTTGACGCGCCGGGCGGCGACGCTCAGCGAGCCTCGCTGGCGGAAAATGTTGACGCGGAACCGGTCCACGTCGCCCAGCTGATAAGCGAAGTCCGATGCGCCCTTGTCGGCCAGCTGCTTGCGCTGGTGGTCGTTCATGATTTCGAACCAGAGCGCCTCGACCTGCTCGGGTGTCAAGGGCGGGCCCTTGATCGGTTTGAGGGCGCCCGCGTGCCGGATGTGGACGCGTGCGTTGCTCTTGAAGTGCAGGTCGGAGGCTTTCAGGTCGATGACGTACTGGAGGTACTTGTGGATCTTCGGCTCGCGCGGCGGCGGGGCGGCGGGTACGTCGGGCGGCGTGACGTCCGGCGCCTCGATGGCGTTGGCTTCGCCGTTGGGTTCGAATTCGGCTTCGTTGTCGTGTTTGATCTCGGTTTCAGCCATGACAGTTGCTCCCAATATTTTCCTGTTGGCCGCACAGCCGGACGGGAATACCGCGTGCCGCCATGAGGCGCTTGGCCTCTGCGATCGTGTAGGTTCCGAAATGGAAGATCGATGCGACCAGGGCCGCGTCCGCCTTGCCGAGCGTCACCGCGTCGGCCAGGTGCTCCGGTGCCCCCGCTCCACCCGAAGCGACGACCGGGATCGAGACCGCCTCGGCGACCGCACGGGTCATCTCCAGATCATACCCGTCTTGCGTCCCGTCCGCATCCATCGAGGTGAGGACGATCTCGCCGGCGCCCCGCTGTTCGACCTCGCGTGCCCAGGCGACCGCCTCGAGGCCCGTGGGGGTTCGCCCGCCGTGGGTATGCACCTCCCAGATGGTCCGCCCGTTGGACTGGACGCGTTTCGGGTCGATGTTGACCACGGTGCAGCATCGGCCGAAGCGCCGGGCCGTCTCGGAGATCAGCGAGGGGTTCTCGACGGCGGCCGTGTTGATCGAGACCTTTTCGGCGCCGGCCTGCACGAGGCGGGTCACGTCCTCGATCGTGCGGATGCCGCCCCCGACGGTAAAGGGCATGAAGCATTCCTCCGCGACGCGGCGGACGACGTCCAGCAGGATCTCGCGGGCCTCGTGGCTGGCGGAAATGTCCAGAAAGACCAGTTCGTCGGCGCCCGCGATTTCGTAGGCGCGCGCGGTCTGAACCGGGTCGCCGGCGTCGCGCAGATTGACGAAGTTCACACCCTTGACGACGCGCCCTTCGTGTACGTCCAGGCAGGGAATGATGCGTTTAGCCAGCATGGCGATCCCGGTCGAAGCAGCCGCTTTCGTAAGTCCCGTCTCCGCTTTCCGCAGAAATTCATTGTACAAAAGCACTTGCCATTTGTTCAAGGCAGGCGGGGCGACCCCTACAAACGTCGCCAGCCCGGGCTTCCGGGCGGGAAAAGCCGATCGGCTGCGTCCGGTCCCCAGGTGCCGGCGGCGTAGTTGGGGAAATCCTCCGGGCGGCGCTTCTGCCAGTCGTCCAGCATCGGGGCGATGAGCCGCCAGGCATGGTCGACCTCGTCGTTGCTGATGAACAGCGTCGCATCGCCGAGCAGGGCCTCCAGCAGCAGCCGTTCGTAGGCTTCGGGCGACTCGTCGCCAAAGCTGACGCCATAGCGGAAGTCCATTTTGACGGGGCGGATTTTCATCCGCATGCCGGGGACTTTCGCTTCGAACGAGAGCGAAATGCCCTCGTTGGGCTGGATGCGGAGGACGAGCTCATTGACGGCCTCGGGGATTTCCTCGGTCCCGGCGAACATGGCCATGGGCGGTGAGCGGAACAGCACCGCGACCTCCGTGAGCCGTTTGGGCATCCGCTTGCCGGTCCGCAGGTAGAAGGGCACGCCGGACCACCGCCAGGTATCGATGAAGAGTCGGATCGCGGCATAGGTCTCGACGGGCGAGTCCTCCGCGACGTCCTCTTCCTGGCGGTACCCCTTGAGCGGTCGGCCGGCGAACGTGCCGGGCCCGTATTGGCCTCGGACCCAGGGGCGCGGGCCGCCGTCGGTCCCGTCCAGCGGCTGGACTGCCCGCAAGACTTTGAGCTTTTCCTCGCGGATCGCGTGGGCGTCGAGCGTGACGGGATGCTCCATCGCGACCAGGGCCATCAACTGGAGCAGGTGATTCTGTAACACGTCTCGGGCCGCCCCGGCCTGTTCGTAGTAGTCGCCCCGATCGTCGATCCCGCCGCGCTCGGCCATCGTGATCTGGACCTGGTCCACGTAACGGCGGTTCCAGATCGGCTCGAAGATCGCGTTGGCGAACCGGAGGGCGAGGATGTTCTGGACGGTCTCTTTGCCGAGGTAGTGGTCGATGCGGTAGATCTGCGATTCGTCGAAGGCTGCGTGGAGCCGTTCATCGAGGGCGGCGGCGCTGGCCAGGTCGTGGCCGAAAGGTTTTTCGACGACGAGCCGACGCCACGGCGACGCGGTGTTCCGCCCGCCCAGGCCCGCTTGACCGAGCGCGTCGGCGATCGGTCCGAAAAACTCCGGCGCGGTGGCCAGGTAATAGAGGCAGTTCCCGCCCGTCCCCTGCGAGTCGGCCAACGCGTCGAGCCTGCGGGCCAGATCGGTGAATCCTTCGGGCTCGTCGAACCGCACGGCGTGGTAGAACAGCGATTGGGCGAAGTCGTTCCAGACGGTATCGGAGATCGGCTGATGGCGCGAATGTTTCTCCACGGCTTCGCGCATCCGTTGGCGGAACGTGTCGTCCGACCAGTCGCGCCGCGAGACGCCCAGGACCGCAAAGCCTGCCGGCAGCAGCCCCTGCCGGGCAAGGTTGTAGAGCGCGGGCAGGATTTTGCGGTTGGCCAGGTCGCCGGTCGTTCCGAAGAGCACGATGCAGCACGGCTCGGGGATCAGCGTGGGGGGCAGATCCGCACGGAGCGGGTTCGACGCGGGACGGGTCGGAGACGTCTTGTCAGGTTCCAATGGCACGGTGCATGCTCCTGTAGGTATACGAAGGCTTCCGTGAGCATCTTAGCATTCCGTCAGCCTGGAGACGAAAGTTCATTTTTTGGCAGAAGGTTCAATCCCTGTGAGGACGCTCGCTACGTATGCCTCGCGATGACGGACGAGAGTCGATGGCCGATGGGTATGTCACCCGACAGCCTCGCACACTTTGCGGGCGGCGTCGGTGAGGTTGCCGGCTGTGATGAGACCCGGCACGTCGGCCTCGTCGAGGATGCGGCGGGCCTCCTGGGCGTTCGTGCCTTCGAGACGCACGACGACCGGGACGCGGAAGCCGATCTCGCGGGCGGCGGCGACAAGCGCCTCGGCGATCGTGTCGCACCGGGCGATCCCGCCGAAGATATTGACGAGCACGCCGCGGACAGCCGCGTCTGCCAGAATGATGCGGAACGCCTCGATTGCATTTTCTTTCGTTACGGATCCGCCCACGTCCAGGAAGTTGGCAGGCTTGCGGCCGTGGAGCTTGATGAGGTCCATCGTGGCCATCGCCAGTCCCGCACCGTTGACCATGCAGCCGATCGTGCCGTCCAGTGCGATGTAGGAGAGGTCGGCTTTGCGCGCACGGCGTTCCTCGTCGCGTTCGTCTTCGGGCTCGCGGAGAGCTGTGATGTGAGGATGCCGGTAGAGCGCGTTGTCGTCGATGTCGATCTTGGCATCGAGTGCGAGCACGCGGCCCTCGTCGGTGAGAGCGAGCGGATTGATTTCAGCAAGCGACGCATCGTAGCGAGCGAAGACATCGGCCAGCCCCGCAAGGATACGGCCGACGGCAGCGGCCTGTTCCTGGTCGGTCAGGGCCAGGGCGGCCGTCAGCGTGCGGACTTGGAAGGGCATGAGGCCGAGGTGCGGGTGGAGCCGCTGTGTGGCGATGGCCCCGGGATCGCGTGCAGCGACCTCCTCGATCGCGACGCCGCCTTGTCGGCTCACCATCATCACGGGGCATCGGCGGGCACGGTCGATCGTGATGCCTGCATAGAGCTCCCGGGCGATCGAGACGGCAGCCGTGATGAGCACGCGGCGGACGGCCACGCCGGCCGGGCCCGTCTGGCGGTTGACCATGCGATGAGTGAGCATGTATTCGACGGCTTCGCGTACGGACGCGCTGTTGCAGCAGAGCCGTACGAATCCGG
>PWPN01000223.1 GCA_003557125.1 Phycisphaerae bacterium
CGAGAACGAGTAGCGGAGGTATGCAGCGACCGCCCTCCGTGACGGGAAAAAGTGCAGGACGTTACACGCGGAGACGCAAATCGGTAGGGCAGGTCGCTGCCCTGCCATCGTCGCCTGCTTTGAGGAGGATCCGTAAGATATTCTCTGCGTCTCCGCTCTGCGTGAGATCCTTCTGAGAAAGTGTGTGAGAAGGCCTCGTATTGCCGATAGATGAGGATATTCTGGCAAGGAGGCCAACGCATGGCAAGGACGCCTTATCCCTCGGATCTCACGGATGCGCAGTGGGCGATCGCCGAATCGTTGATTCCACCCGCGGAGGCGGGTGGACGGCATCGATCGGTCAACATGCGTGAGGTGGTCAACGGCATCATGTACCTGTTGCGGACGGGTTGCTCGTGGCGGCAGTTGCCCCACGACTTTCCACCGTGGGGCACGGTGCATTACTACTATCGCCGCTTCCGACTCGACGGCACGTGGGAGCTCCTCCACGACCGGCTGCGCGAACGTGTGCGGCGTCAGGCTGGCCGCAAGCCAACGCCCTCGGCCGGGATCATCGACAGTCAGTCGATCAAGACGGCCGCCCCTAAAAAAGGGGGTGCCACGGCTACGATGCGGGCAAGAAAATCACGGGTCGCAAGCGTCATCTGATCGTGGACACCCTGGGCCTGGTGGTTGATCTGGCGGTGCATGCGGGTGATGTTCAGGATCGCGACGGTGCGGAGATCGTTCTGGGCCAGATCGTTGGCCGCTTCAGCCGCCTGAAGAAGCTGTGGGCCGACGGCGGGTATGCCGGGGATCTGGTGAAGTACGCCAAACGTTGGTATGGACGCGCGATCGAGATCGTCAAGCGAAACGACCTGAAAAAGTTCGTGGTGCTGCCCAAACGCTGGATTGTTGAGCGGACCTTCGCCTGGTTGAGCAATTATCGACGACTGAGCAAAGACTACGAAACGAACCCGGAGAGCAGCGAAAGCATGATTCGCCTGGCGATGATCAATCTCATGCTCCATCGACTGAGGGCAGGATAATGCTACTTCTCACACACTTTCTGAGGGTTCCCCATGAACGGCAAAGCGCGATGTCTGGCTTCCATCAAGGGCGAGCCGGTGGACCGCACGCCGGTCTTTCCGTTGCTCATGTTTTTCGCCCAGCAGCGGGCCGGCATCACGTACCGCCAGTACGCGACGAACGGGCGGGCGCTGGCTGACGCACAGTTGAATATCCGCGAGCGCTTCCCCCTCGATGCGGTCACGATCTGTTCGGACGCGTTCCGGGTGACGGCTGACCTCGGCGGCGAGATGGCCTATCCCGAGGACAAGCCGCCTTACGCGACGCGCCCGCTCGTGGCGAGCGAGTCGGACCTGCACCGGCTCGGCCGCCCGAACCCGCTCGCGCAGGGGTCGCGCATGGCTGACCGCGTCGAGGCGACGCGCATCGTGGCAGACGCGATCGGCGACGAGTGTCTCGTGCTCGGGTGGGTGGACATGCCGTTCGCCGAGGCGTGCTCGATCTGCGGCGTTGCGGAATTCATGATGATGCTCGTCGATCAGCCGACGCTCGCGCATCGGATCCTCGAATTCGTCACGGAGATCGTGATTGATTTCGGGGTGGCGCAGATCCAGGCGGGTGCGGCGATGGTCGGGGCGGGCGATGCGGCAGCCTCGCTCGTTTCGCCCGCGCATTACCGCGAGTTCGCCCTGCCCTACGAGCAGCGCGTCATCGACCGGATTCACGAGGCTGGCGGGCTGGTCAAGCTGCACATCTGCGGGAACACGAAGCACCTGCTCGGCGACATGGTTCGCAGCGGCGCCGATCTTTTTAACGTGGACCATCTCGTCGCGTTCGAGTCGGCCTGCGAGGTCTACGGCCAATCCGGGGTATGCTTCAAGGGCAACCTCGACCCGGTGGCCGACTTTCTCCAGTCGACGCCGCAACGGTGCGCCGAACGCAGCGCGGAGCTGATCGCCAGGGCAAAGGGCCTGCGGTACATGCTCAGTGCCGGTTGCGAGATCCCCGCGAACGTGCCCGACGAGGTGTTCCGCGCGTTCTGCGAAGCGCCGCAACGGGCGCGGTAGGCGGCGTTATGAAACTTGCGCCATCGGATTACCATTCGGAGTGCCGATCATGACAACCTATAGCGTCATTCCACGCCTGCTGGAGGACCGAGTTGACCGCGAGCTGGAGGCCGGCGAGCGGGTCATGTGGATAGACATGCCCATTCCCCGGTACTTTACGCGGACCTCGACGGCGGCCTTTCTGTTCGCCATTCCGTGGACGGCCTTTGCGCTCTTCTGGATCATCGGAGCCGCCGGCTTCAAGGTGCCCGATTTCAGCGAAGGCGGCGATTCCTTGTTCCCCCTGTTTGGTATGCCCTTCGTGCTGATTGGCGTGGGGTTGCTGTCCACCCCTTTGTGGGCCTACCGCAAAGCGCTCAAGACCGTCTACGTGATAACGGACAGGCGCGCGATCACCTTCGAAAGCGGAAGGTCGACGACGATTCGAAGCTATCCGCCCGAAAAGCTGAAGGATGTCTACCGCAAAGAGAAGCGGGACGGGTCCGGGGACGTGATTATCTCTCATCGTGCGTGGCGCGACTCGGACGGCCATAAGCAGTCGGAGGAACTGGGCTTCCTGAACGTCAGGAATCCCAGAGAGATCGAGCAGATGCTCAAGCAGCTTGCCGGGAAATCCTCTGCACAATGACACCCCGGAGCAAATAGCCTCCTGATGCCCCTGCGCTCGACATAATCCCAGCCCTGCCCGTACATCCTCACCCTGCCTCCAAGCTCGACACAGCTGTCCTTTTGACAGAACATAGCGGTCCATGATGTGGGTATGAGGCGAGAGGCCGACCTTGAGTGGAGGACGTGTCGCGATGAAGTCGCATGTGCTGACGATTATCCTGGTGTGCGGATGCGTGTGGCAGGTGGGTGCGGTCGACGTGGTGAGCGGGGCTGAGCCCGAGGCAGCCGTCAGATCCTTGAATGACCTGACCGGTCCCTGGCAGCTGTTCGTCGACGATCACCTCATCGACGAAACGCGCAACGTCGAGCGTACGTTTCATCCATTCCGAAAGCACCCCGACAACCCGGTCCTCACGCGGACTGAGCCCTGGGAACGTGCGGTCTACATCTACGGGACCGTCCTGCCGACTGAAGACGGCGACGGCTACCGGATGTGGTATCAGACGCTCGGCACGGAGCTGAGGACGGTTCTCTACGCGACGAGCCCCGACGGCCTGGCCTGGGACAAACCCGAGCTGGGCCTTCGCGAATGGGAGGGGTCCACCGCCAACAACATGATTTTCCAGCGCCCGCACGGCAACGAGATCGTCTCGATCATCCACACACCCTGGGATCCCGACCCCGAGAAACGCTACAAGATCCTGAACCACGACGAGCAGGGCTTCTGGGCTGCCTATTCGCCGGACGGTATCCATATCACCGACGCCCCGAACAACCCCGTCTTCACTCAGGGCGGCGATGTCGCCCAGTTCCTCTGGGATTTCCATCGCGGGCATTATGTCGGGTATGTCAAGAACATAGCGCATGTCGCCGAACAACGACGGCGGGTCGTCGGTCACATCGCGAGCCATGACGTCGAACAATGGCCCGATCCGCACCTCGTGCTCGTGCCGGACGTCGTCGATGACCGCTGGGCCGCGCCGGGCACCGTCGAGCGGACGCATTTCTACGGGATGTCGGCCTTCAACTACGAGTCGATGATGTTGGCCTTCCTGTGGATCTTCCGTTCCGACGACGTCGAGGGCTATTTCGACGGCCCGGTCCATACCGAACTGGTCGCCAGCCGTGACGGCATCCGCTGGACCCGCCAGGACGGCGACCGCGTGCCGATGATCGACGTGGGCCCGCCGGGCAGTTGGGACGCCGGTCAGCTTTACACGGCCACGCAGCCGCTGGTCGTCGGCGATGAGGTCTGGGTCTATTACGGCGCGTGCCCCACGGGCCACGGCTCGGAGCGATGGGTGGGGCTGGATAACATGGACTGCGCCATCGGGCTGGCTACGATCCGCAAGGACGGGTTCGCTTCGATCGACGCCGGCCGTGAGGTGGGATATCTCACGACCAAGCCGCTTGAAGGGCTCACCGGCGAGCTTTTCCTGAACTACCGATGCGGCCCCGGCGGCTACATCCGCGTCGAGCTGCTCGACAGGGACGGGTACCCCATCCCCGGCTACCGCGCGTTCGAATGCGACGTGATCCGCGAGGACAGCACGGAAGAGATCGTCTCGTGGGCGGCGCGGTCCGAGCTGCCGCGGCGCGATGAGCCCATCCGGATCCGTTTCATGATGCGCAACGCTTCGCTCTATTCGTTCCGCACGAGCGGGGACGTCGTAGTGGCACCGCCCGGCGAGGTACCCCCGCCTTTCGTGACGCCTCCCCTGGCTGCCCTGTATACGTTCGAGGCAGACGGAGGCCGGCAAGCGACGGACGTGCTCACGGCCGTCGGTGTCAATGCGGTGCGGTGGAACGGCTTTTTCCGGGTGGACACCGATCCGGACAACGCCGCCTTCGGTCGCCGCAGCCTTGCGATGAATCGACCTTTCTCGCAGCTCAGCACGCTGGAGATCGAGAACACGGACGACCTCGGCCGACATTTCACGTTGGCTGCGATGGTTCGTAGCGAGAACAATGCGCACGCGAGGCTGTTCAGCTCGCACAGCGGATGCGGGCCGGTGCATTCGGACGCGCTCGTCTTCGATTTCGATCCCCGCGGCCGGGCCGTCAACGGGCTTCGCGCGATCTGCAAGGGGATGAGCGTCGAGTCCGAGCCGGTCACCTTCGACGACGGCGAGTATCACCACCTGGCGATGACGTACGACGACGGGATCATCGCGTTCTATCTCGACGGCCGACCCGTCGGGACAGGCAATGTCACCGGCGGCCCGCCGATCCGGATGGCGCGGAACCTGCGCGTCGGCCAGGATGCGATATTCTGCTCGAACGTACAGTTCCGAGGCCATCTGGATGACATTCTCGTGTTCGGCGAGGCGCTCTCGGCAGCGGAAATCGCGCAGCTTGCCAATGAAGGGGCCGAGAAGTTCTTCGCGCAGAATCGCCCCTGAGGGTGACAGGAGTAACGTGAAAGTGGCAATATAAAGCGTGCAATTCAGGTGAGAAGCCCGGCCAACATGGTACGGGCGTCTTGACCGTGAACGGGTCATTGCAGCATGCGCCGGGTGCCACTGGCGGCTTGTCCGCCAGTGCCGTGTTTTCGTGCATCGGAAAGCATGGCGTGATGAAAAAGGGTGGGACAAAAAAAGGTGGGAGCCGTTTGCCCATTCACCCACAGAGGCTCATTTCGATTGGGTGACGGTTTAAACGGCTCCCATCCCGAAATCACTCGGAATTCCGATACTACCTGACCTCACGTCTGAGGTCGTTGCCAATAACGTCCTCGTTCAAGATGCCGGCTTAACGATGCCTTGGGCCATGGTGCCTTTCGTGGTGGCCCGCCCACAACGCGATACCAATGACGATACACAGGATGATCATGAGGATCGCGAAGACCACCCCGGCCGTCGTCGGATCCAAAGGCCCGACATCATGGGGTTCATAAGGGTACGGAAACATGGCTCACCTCACCTTCCAAAAGTCTCACGTTTCCTCGCGTCCCTCTCCATAGGATTGTAGGCGCCTCGACGTAAGAGTTGCGAATCATCCCCGTTGCAGGGCGTCAAAGCGGCTCGTCTTTACTGGCACTGAAGAAAAATGAACGAAGACTTGGATGTATCAACAAATGCTGATATCCGGCAATTCGGAGAGGTCATATAGGGGTTGACGGGTAGACATATCATAGAGCTCGTATGGTATTTCACGAATCCCGGTGGCACGAGTTTTGGGCGTGATCATTCGGCTGTGCCGGGTTTCCAGGGGATCCTCCATCCGCATTCAGGACATCGATCAGATTCAATGAACCTCAAATCGTAATCACATTGGCCACAGTGCCATTCACGCTGTTGCCTGTCCAAAGGTTCCTCAGCATGCGCACAGAATTTCGCCCCACATCGCTTACATTTCCACATATAGGACATCGGAGGGTAATCATCCCAGAAATCGAATGCAAGCATAATCCCGTAAATAGCAACACCTAGTATCAGGACTGCGCAATTCTTCATGCTACGGTCAAGCTGAAGCACTCCTAATCCACCGCAATAAGGGCAGCCAGCAGGTCGCGCTATGGAGAATACACGAGGAAGTTTCATTGATTAAGAATCTTCAGCGTAGCACCATCTACCGTATCCCTAGTACACGTACTTTCGGAGCCAGGGGTCGTTGGTCTCTTCCTGCCATGCGCGGAGTCGGGCCTGGAGTTCTTCGAGGATTTCGGTGTACAGCGGATGCTCCGCGAGGTTATAGATCTCGTCGGGATCGGTTTGAAGGTCGTACAGCTCATGGCGAGGCCGATGCACGTACGCTTCGATCGAGCGTCGGCCGAACATCGTGTAGCCCCGCTCCAGGAACGCCTGCCACGTCAGCGATTCGAAGAGGTCCGTCGCGAACGGATAGGGCAGCTCGTGCGCGAGGTTGAGGATATACTTGTATCGCCGTGTGCGGATGACGCG
>PWPN01000258.1 GCA_003557125.1 Phycisphaerae bacterium
ATACCGTATCCCATGGCGACCTCCTGGCGGCTCCGCCGCCGGAGAGCTTATCGGCCAACATGGATACCGAGGGTAAATCATTCTGCGTTCCTACTTAGGTTTGGAAGGTACCGAAAATGGCGGGGCGGCTCACCGCTGCCGAGTGCCAGGCGATCAGTGGACTCATGGATGCATGGGTGGCCGACCGGCAAGAACTTGTGGATATGGGCATCAAGGGTCCGGGATGGCTATATTCCTGCATCGTCCGGGATGTTCCGAGGATCACCGAGTGGCTGGAAACCCACTGCCCAAGCCCGTAAAGGGGTGGCGTGCCGATCGAGGCCGATGATAGAATAAGAGGTGCCATACGCAGTGGGCCGATTCGACCGCATGTTGCGTACGAATCCCGTTATCTGGATGGAGGTTCACACCATGAGACGCCATATACTTGTCCCGATGTGCCTGGCATTGCTTTTTCCTTCCCTTATGGCAGCCTCGGGCTGTGCGCGTGTGCCTGAGACCGGACGAAGAAGAGTCCTGCTGATCAGCAGCAGCCAGGAGCAGGCCCTGGGTGCGCAAGCTTTCGAGGAAATTCTCGCCGAGGAAAAAATCAGCGACGACGCGGCGATGACAGCGATGCTGGAACGCGTCGGTCGTCGGATCGCGGCCCAGGCCAACCAGCCCGACTTCGAATGGGAATTCAAGCTGATCGAATCGCCCCAGGTGAACGCTTTCTGTCTGCCGGGCGGTAAGATCGCTTTTTACACGGGTATCCTTCCCATCGCCGCCAATGAAGCGGGTGTCGCGGTCGTGATGGGACACGAGGTCGCGCATGCCGTCGCGCGCCACGGGGGGGAGCGGCTCAGTCAGCGGTTGAGCATGGATCTTGTCGAGCAATTGTTGGCCGTGGGGCTGCGCGACTCTTCGCCGGCGGTTCGCGATGGGGCCCTTCAGGCGTTCGGGGTAGGCGCTGCCGTCGGGGTGGTCCTTCCCTACAGCCGACGGCACGAAATGGAGGCTGACCACATCGGGCTCCTCTACACCGCCCGAGCGGGCTATGACCCGCGTGAAGCCATTCCCTTCTGGGAACGCATGGCTGGAGGCGCGGGAACTCGGCCTCCCGAGTTCCTGTCCACGCATCCGGGTGTCGAGCGCCGTATCGAACAGCTGCGCGAGCTGATGCCCGAGGCAATGGAAGCCTATGAGGCTGCCCCGACGCAATATGGCCTCGGCGAAACCTGGTGATCAGGCTGCCCAGATGGAAGTCACCGCGCCGGGCTCGGGGGCTTGCCTCATTTGGCGGATATTCCGGGTCGCCGTTACAATAGCTGCAAGTGCATGTGTACCAGATAGGGCGCATTGAATACGGTCTTTAAGCAAACGGATGGCTGTGAGCCGTCTTTTACGCGGACGAAAGTAGCGGTACCTCGGCGGCCTGTTCCCATCGCCACGTTTTCATTGCCATGAGCGGATCGCCTTACACGACGCCTAATCCACCCCCCGCCCGATCGGAACGAAGGGCGGTGATCGACAAGCGGGTCTCCGATAACCGTGCACTGGCGCGCCGCCGGTGGGTCTTCCGGATGGCGAGCTTCGTCTCGATCACCGCCGTCATCCTCAGTTTCATCGTGGCGTGGCGACGCGACGCCATGGTCGTTGACATCCATGTCCGTGAACTGTCCAAGCCCGTTGAAAGTCTTCAGGCGACATTCGATGAAATCGGCCGTCTCCCCGCCGAGGTGCCGGAGCTGCGCAACATGCGATTGGCCTACTATGCATCGGACGCCGAACGCTATTACGCGCTGCATACGGATGAGCCTGTGATCCTTGCGGCTCTGCCGACAACCTCGCTGCTGATCTGGGAAGACGGGCGGGCCATCATCATCTATCACCAAGGCGAATTCCGGGCCGAGTGGATGCCCGGCAGCACGTATGGACCCATGAGGCTGCGACAAGAACAGGCTGTCGAGACCTTTCAGCGCGAACGTAGCGAACAGCCCATCATTTTGCCGTAGGGTCGGTGCGGTACGGATCGACAACTTGAAAACGAGAGGTTCGCATGGCACGGATGAAGGCGGCCGACCGTCGCAAGCAGTTGCTCGATTCGGCTGCACGCTGTTTCGCCCAGCATGGCTATCGCGGCACGACAACGGCCATGATCGCCTCCGAGGCGGGCATATCCGAACCGATCATCTACCGCCATTTCCGCAACAAACGCGACCTGTTCGTCGCGCTGATCGAAAAAGTCGCCGACGAAGTCTTCGAGAACTGGCGGCGAGCGACGAGCCAGGTCCAAAGCCCGCTCGCCAAGCTCCAGATGCTTCTCTATCAGAATCCGGCCACCTCCGATCCGCACACGGCCGAGGTTTACCGTCTCCTCTTTCATGCTTCGACCGAAACCGACGATTCGGAGATACAGGACGCGATCCGCGACCACTATGAGCGCTACGTGGAATCGCTGGCGTCGGTGATGTCCGAGGCGCAACAGGTCGGCCAGATCCGCAACGACCTGCCGGCCGAGTGGCTCGCCTGGCAGATCATTCATGCCGCCGTCGGGTTCGCGATGGTTCGGCCACTCGATATTCCGAGCCACGCGAGCCTCCAGTTCGCACAAGGCACCCTTCGGTTGCTCATGGAGGTACTCACCGGCCAAGGTCCCTCACAAACCCATCCTGTCGCCTCGGCCAACCGGAACGATCGAGATCGAGTCGCACAAGATCGGCCATGAAGCATGGCGGTATATAAGTAACTGTAAATTATTCTTCCGTTAATGTCCCCCTGTAACGGTACTTATCCATATTCCTGCTTGCGAAATGCTTCAAAATGTGTAATATTTTCCGGAAGGCAACTAACGGACGTTCATCCCAGGGGTCTCTAAAATAGATAAGGTGGTTGATCCGGTTATGCTGTCCGATCAACCTAAAGGGAAATGAAGCGGATTGATGTGGCGCGTTTCAGCCACGTTGAAAACCAGAGGCGCTGACGTAAGCAGGATGTAGTCGTCAGCGAGAACCCCGGACAATAGAGGGTCCGGTGCTTTGCTCACGTCGTCATGCCGGTAACACCACAAAGTGCGGAGCCGGCGATCCCGAAAAGGTGAGTATGGCACGGGCCTTCGGAAAGGTCAGGGCAGTTGCCATGATCCGGTCCCCTCATAATCGATGGTCCATCGTTGCAATCCTGATGGCCTGCCTGCTCCCGTTTCCCGCGGAGAGCCAGGGCAGAACGTCGCGCAGCTCGAGAGGCTCGGCAGCGCGTTCCGCACCCCGTGCCTCGGTCTCACGGCGGTCGGCGCCCCGCGCGTCGCGTTCGGCTCCGCGTGTCTCGGCACCCCGATCCGCAGCACCTGCACGCAGCGCACGCAGCGCACGCACAGCAGCTCCCCGCGTCGCGGCACCGAGGGCCGTGACACGTCAACCGGCGGCTCCGCGCACGACGGCACGCGCAGCCACTCCGCAGAGAGTGACACGACAAGCGACACCACGCAGCACCGACAGGACGACCGTCGCACCGCGGGCCGTGACCCGCACTCCCGTCCGCAACACACGTTCGGTGGCTGCACCGACGCGTACGACGCCGAGGGTCAATACCGCTCGTTCGAACCCAGTCCGGCCCGCACAGACGAACATTGCTCCGTCGCAGGCTAGAAGCGTTCCCCGGACATCAGGTACCACAGCATCGCCCCCCAGAAACCCTGGGCCGGCCAATGTGACGCGAACCGGGAGGACCGCGCGTAGCGTCTTCATGAACAGAAACAACAACACGGCCGCTTCGAGGCTCGAGCGAAGCCAGACGGCCGCATCCCGTCTGTCGGAACGGCAGACAGCCGGCTCGCGGATCGCCAATCCCACCCCGCAGAATGTGACGCGGAGCCCGGCAGCTGCCGCACGCACCGGCGGAGCACGGAGCGATGCGATCCGCTCGGGCCAGTCGGCGCGTCGGCAGGACCAGAACGTGTTCATGTCGAATCGGCGTACGAGCGATACGCGGTCACGTACCGCGGCTGCGTCCCCGACCAGAAGTCACGTCGATCCACGGACGGCTCGCCGAACCAGCGTGTCTCCATCCGCCCTGGCAGCGCGATCGAGCCGTGGCCCGCAACCGGTGTCCGTCAGCCGTTCGTTTGGAGGCACGCGACGCAACCCGCAGCCGGTTGCGGTCAGTCGTGGGGCTGGGTATGCCTCTCCACGCGTCGCGCAAAGACACGCGGCACCGCGGCCGCCACTCGTTCTCCGCAGAGGGGTGCCGCGAGCAGCCACAGCCAGGACGCACCTGGCGGTCCGTGGGTTCTACGCCCATCGGCCTCGCCCGCGGCGACATGTGGGTTTCGGCTTCTACTGGCACAGCGCCAGATACCCGGCCTACTATGAGCCCTACTTCGCGTATCCTTACTCGGTCTACGCGTATCCGGTCGCGACACCCGTCTACTATGGGGCTGCCGCTCCGGTGATCTACAACCAGACGACGGTCGTGACCGCTCCGCCCGCTGCGATCGCTTATCCTGCCGGCACCCACTACGGCACCGCCGAGTACGGGTACGGGGCGCCTCAGCAGCATGCCCCAGGGTATGGCCATGCTCCAGGCTATGGTGATGCACCAGGCTATGGTGCTCCGTCGGGTGCACCCGGACAGATCGAAGGTGTCGGGCCGACGGAAGTCGCCCAGGATCCCGATGCCCAGCCGAACGCCGAGCAGTTGTTCGTGATGATGTTCGAAGGAACCCGCGCGTTCGAGGCGGGCGAATACGAGACGGCAGCCCGGCTGTTCATGCGGGTCTCCATGCAGGATCCCGAAAACGTGGACGCGGCGCTTGCCTACGCGGTCTCGCGTTTCGCAACGGGTGACTTCTCGATCGCCGCGATCGCGATCCGCCGCGGTGTCCGTGCATACCCGGACGTGGTCAACGCCCCGTTCGACATCCGGGATCGCTATGGGAATCCGACGGACTTCGATCGTCATCTGCAGACGCTGCAGAACTATGTCCAGGCGAACCCCGAAAGCGGCGATGCCTTGATGATCCTGGGTTTCGTGCAGCATTTCAGCCGCGAACGTGAAAAAGCAGCTCAAACGTTCAATCGGCTGTCCCAGGTGTCGACGATCGATCAGCAGATCGCAGAGCTGTTCCTGAACGCCCGATCGCTCGAGGAGATCGACGCGGAGATGGAACGGTACGAAGCTGAAATGTCGGAACTGTACGGCCAACCGGATGAAACGCAGAACATGGCCGAACATGACGTCGACCCGTCCGTGCTGCTGCTGCCGGAAGCGATGAGGTAATAAGTTCGGCCTGCGGATGAGAAGCACAAATCGGCCCGGCGTTCTCGGAAAGAGGACGCCGGGTCGTTGCATAAGGGCGGCGGGGGGGTGCGGGTGCCTGCCCCTTTCTGGGCCGTTGAGAATCGACTAAAATGGCGTTTTGCGCAGCCCCAGGGGGGGTTGGCGATCCTGTCGCATGTCGGACCGGTTTAGCGGCCGACGTGCATGCACCCTTTGTGAGAATGGAAGTCGAGATGCCCGGCAAGAGCGCCAACGAGATTCGCGACGAGTTCATCCGCTTCTTTGAAGCAAGAGAGCATACCTTCGTGCCATCGACGCCCGTCGTGCCGGCCGACGACCCCACGCTCATGTTCACCAATGCCGGGATGAACCAGTTCAAGGACGTGTTCCTCGGCACGGGCAGCCGCCCTTACCGCAGGGCGACGAACACTCAGAAATGCATTCGCGCCGGCGGCAAACACAACGACCTGGACGACGTGGGGCACGACACGTACCACCACACGTTCTTCGAGATGCTGGGCAACTGGTCGTTCGGCGACTATTTCAAGAAAGAGGCCATCGCCTGGGCCTGGGAACTGCTCACCGAGGTCTGGGGGATCGACAAGCGACGGCTGCACGCGACCTACTTCGAGGGCGACGCGAAAGAGGGGCTCGAAGCGGATACCGAAGCCCGCGAACTCTGGGCGTCCGTGACGGACATCGACCCGACGCACATCCATCCCGGCAACAAGCAGGACAACTTCTGGGAGATGGGCGACACGGGCCCGTGCGGGCCTTGCAGCGAAATTCACATCGACATGACACCCGACCTGAGCGGCAGCGGGCTCATCAATGCCGGCGATGCGCGCGTCATGGAGATCTGGAACCTCGTCTTCATCCAGTACAACCGGGCTCCGAACGGAAGTCTTTCGGCGCTTCCCGCCCGGCACGTCGATACGGGCATGGGTTTCGAGCGGATCTGTGCGGTGCTGGAAGGCATGGCGGCCGACAAGCTCGGCGAGGTCACCAACTACGATACCGGCGTTTTCGCGCCGATCTTCACCGGCATCGCGCGCATTACGGGAACGTCACCTTACACGGGGTTGCTGGAAGACGGGAATGAAACGAATACGGACCGTGCGGCCATCATGCGGGACGTCGCGTATCGGGTCGTAGCGGACCACGCGCGCTGCCTGACCTTCGCGCTGACCGACGGAGCGGTGCCGGGCAACGAGGGTCGCGGGTACGTGATTCGCCGCATCCTTCGCCGTGCGGTCCGTTACGGGCGGCAGTATCTCAACGCACATG
>PWPN01000083.1 GCA_003557125.1 Phycisphaerae bacterium
CGACGCCCGCATCGAAGGACGCCTGCTCGATGACCGCATCGAAGGACGCCTGCCCAACGACCCCCCGAAGATCCCGACGATACAACCACATGGCAGAACCAACCCCAGGAGACGTACTCGCCGACCGTTACGAGTTCAAACAGGAGCTCGGCAGAGGCGGATTTGGCGTCGTATGGCGTGCAACGGACAGAAAACGAAATCGAGAGGTGGCGCTGAAACACCCCAACTACAAGGGGGCCGCGCCGAACGAACTCGTCGAGAAGTACTTCGAACGCGAGATGGACGTGATGGAAGAGATCCGATCGGTGGGCGGTCACCCGAACATCATGGCCTTCTACGGTCGCGAACACGGCTTCGGAATGCCGTTTCTCGTCATCGAGTTGATCGACGGGGACGAACTCGGCGAGGTGGTCCGGGACGACGATCCGATCACCGATCCGGAGAAGATCCGCGAGATCGGTATCGGCATCTGTGATGCGCTCTCGTTTCTCCACGACCACGACATCATCTACCGGGATCTCAAACCGGACAACATCATGATCGACGGCTCCCGCGAGCCGAAGATCATCGACTTCACGACCGCGAAGGGCTTTCTCCCCGAGATGGGCACCCCGGAGTTCACCAGCGGCGAGAAGTCGGGTCGCAACTCGAACGGAGACTCGACCGTCCCCGGAGAGTTCAAACCCCCAGAGTTGAACCGGGGCTCCTCTCAGCGCCAGGGACCGTGGAGTGACGTCTACTCGATCGGAAAGATCCTCTGTTTTCTCCCGGTCGGGTGGGTGCCAGACGACGACGCCGTATCGCCACGCGAGTTCGGGATCGAGACCGAAGCGTACCTCGACGAGATCATCGAGACCGCGACCCGCCACGATCACGGCGACCGGTACCCGAACGCGTCGGTCCTCAAGCGGTCACTCGAGAATCGCGACTCGACGATGCCAGCCCGGGCCACGCTCAAGTGGCTCGGCCGGGACGAGCGCTGGCGGATCAGTCCCGGTGACACCGTCGGCCGCAAGACCAGCGACGGGCCACGACCCTCGCTGATCCTCGAGGACGACCGACACAAGGCGCTTTCTGCCTCTCACTGTCGATTCGAAACCGACGACGAGGGCAACTGGCGGGTGATCGACACCAGCCTGAACGGGACGTACATCAGCAAACACGACGAACGGGAGTGGCACCTGTTGCTCTCGGAGACCGGCCAGCAACGCCAGCGCGAGGTCGGTGAATCGATTCCGGACGACCTGGAGACCGAAGCCCCACTCGAGGACGGCGACGTCGTCGCCCTCGTCAGTCCGGGCTACCCCGAGCGATTCTACTTCCAGTTCGAACGAACCACAACGGAGTGACTATGGAACACGCGAGCACCGTCGATATCGGCGAACGGAAGCGACACCGCGAGGGAATCAACGAGGACAGCATCGCGACAGCCGTCTTCGAGAACCACCACCGGCACACCAGTCGGCCGGTCGGCGTCTTCGTGCTCGGAGACGGTGTCGGTGGCGAAGCCAGTGGCGACATCGCGTCGGCGATCGCGACGACGGTCATCCGCAAGCGAGTGGCCACAGAGCTGCTCGGTCCGGCCACGGACGTCTACGATCGGTTCGACCTCGACGCCTACGAGGGGACGCCACCGACGGTCGACGAGTCGACCGACCCCGAAGCCGTCCTCTCGGCGGATCGAATTCGAACCATCATCCAGGAGAGTATCGACGAGGCGAACGCACACGTCCAGGCGTTCGCCAGGAAACTCGGTGGCCGTCCGGCGACGACGATCGTCGTCGGGGTCTATCACGACGGTCGACTCCACTACGCCTGGGTCGGTGACAGTCGACTGTATCTTTTAAACGAACGCCACGGTCGGATCGACCAGCTCACGCGCGACCACGCCGTCACCAACGAGTTGCTCGACCGTGGTGAAATCGACGACGAAGAGTACGCGCGCGTCCACGGCGACGCGACGGCCATCACGAACGCCATCGGCGGTTCTGCCCACGGCAACCCACACGTCGACGTCGACTTCGGCACGGTCGATGTCTACCGGGACGACGTCATTATGCTCACGAGCGACGGGTTGATCGACGCCTATCCCGACATCGCGACGCTCCGGGAAGAGTACCACCGGGCAGAGGACACGGCGGCCGTCCGCGAGAAGATCCGTGAGACGCTGGTGACCGACGACGAGATTCTCGATATCGTCACCGAGTCGTCGACCCTCGCGGAGGCGGTCGATCGGCTCGTCTCGTTCGCCAACGATCGGGGCGGAAAGGACAACCTCTCGATCACGTTGGCCAGAGATCCGACGACGAACGAAACGCCCGCGTCGATCGACCACCGATCCGCCGGGATCGGTGCCACGGGGGTCGAGCCCGCCGGGTTGGCCGAGCCGCTTTTTCGGCACGGGAGGTGCTCCAAGGCCTTGACGGAATGGTTTGTCTGGAGGGATCAAACCATGCGGAGTGGAACGGCGCTCATCCTGATAGTGTGCCTGCTTGGGATCGTCGGGTGCGGGAAATGCAAGAAGTCGGCCTTGCGGCGCGACGAGGCGGTTCGGCCGCCCCTGCCCGAAGCCCGCGCGGTGGACGATAGCACGCTGCTTTTCGACGCATGGCCCGGCCGAACGCATGCGTCCGACGTGGCTTTCCGAAGCGACTGGCCCTCGACGCAAGCGTACTACACCACCGGCCAGGTGATCTGGTTCCGGGAGCGCTTCCACGACTACCACGGACCCAGTACGCATCGGCCGAGCCATACGTATCGCCGATTCGACACCTACCGCACGGGCGTCGGCTACCGCTGAGTCGCACCCCGCGCGGATGGCCTTACCCAGTGCCCCCACGGATCGGACGGGAGGATTGAAGCTTTTCAGCCTCTTTGGCCGACGAATTTCTTGACCTGGGTCCGATTTTCGATATAGTGAATCCTCAAACTGGCTGGGATGTGTGGCGCCACATCTCGACGGTGCACCCGAGTCAACACGGCAGAACACACCCCCAGTTCAACAAACAGTTCGGACCGGCAAGGGCCGTTCCAGGTGCCATGTGCATGGCCCTGCAACGAAATGCGCTGGGGCGGTCCCCGGCCGACGAATATTCAGGGGAATACCGTCTTTGACGGATATGGTCACAGGGATGTGACGTTGCTTCAACTTCTCACCCGTCTCAGCGAAGGAACCGAACCATGAGAACGGACACCAAATTGGCCATCGTGGTCGCCGTGGTCTGCATCGTCTTTGGCGCGTGGTACATTACGAGCGGCCCGGAAACGAGCACTCCCACCGCGCAGGAAACGCCGGAGACTCCCCCCCCGGCTGACACGGTAGCGGAAAGTAAGCCGGACGCGCCGGCGGCTCCGCCGCGCATCGTCCATAAGCCAGATCCCAAACCGAGCGAGCCGGCCACCGCCGCCCGCCCCCCCCGCCCGGAACCTGTGGAGCGACCCGCTGCCCCGGAGGCAGAGAGCACACAGGCTGAGGCGCCCGTCGCCGTGGCTGAGGCCCCCGGCCTGGAGCAGGGCCCGGAGCCGGTCGCGAGCCTGCCGCCGATCGAGCTGCCGGCCGGGCCTCCCATCGATCCGGTCCCCTTGCCCCGCGCAGAGGGTGTCGGGCTTGCCGATGGACCCGCTTTGCCGGCTTCATCCGACACGCCCGAACCGGTGGCAGCAGGCACGGCACAGCCGTCGGTTACCGAGACCGCATCCGATGCAGAGGCACCGACTGTCGCCGAAGCACCGCAAGCGCCCGAATCCAAACCGGCGTTCACGGAGCACACGATTCAGAGCGGCGACACGTATTCCTCGTTGGCTGTCCAGTATCTCGGTCACGCCCGTCATGCCAACCGGATCGCGGAAGCGAATCCCACGCTCGAAGCGCGGAGGCTGCGAGTCGGCGCGGTCGTCAAGATTCCCGCAAGCGATGAGCAGCCCGTCGCGGACGCCGGGGCTTCTGCCGCTGCAACCGCTTCACCGGCACCGGCTGCCAGAGCCCCGCAAGCCGCCCCCATCCCCACGGAGCGGTCGTACGAGGTCAAGCCGGGCGAGGGCTGGTACACCCTGGCCGAGCGGTTCCTGGGCAACGGCACGCGATGGACCGAGCTTTACGAGCTCAACAAAGGCCGCGTACCGACGAATTTCAATATCCTGCCGGCCGGCACGACCATCGAGCTTCCGCCCGGCATCCAGATCACGCAATAACGACAGCGTTTTGCCCGCGTTCTTTTGCACGGTACGCACAAGGGTTCCGGCAAGGTTCGCACAAGGGCAGGGCGTCCGTGAGACGGTGACCCCAGAAAAAAGCCCCCGGCCAAAACCGGGGGCTTTGTCATGCGCGTCCTTCGTTTTCGTTCGCTCGCAGATGAGGTTTACTCGGCTGCGACGACCGGTTGGGTCCAGGCGACCTCGACGTCCCCTGGCGCGAACGGGTTGGGGTGCTCGACGTCGGAGATCACTTTGGCGCGGACATAAAGCTCTCGGCCGGTCATCTCGTAACGGGCCGTCGTACCGGATACCTCGGCGAGGACCGCACCGATCGCGTCGTCGCCCTCGGCCCCTTTCAACGTGCCGATGAACTGTGTCGTGTAATTCGCGCCGTCGCGCGGCTCGATCTCGACGGTCAAGGCATTGTCCTTGAAGCACACGCTCGTGAGTGTCACGCCCGTCGATGCGTAGAAGTCGCCGCGCTTGATCGCGTCGATGACGTGCCAGGTGCTCAAGTAGCGTGCCCGGGCCATCACCCATCCGCGGCCGGGACTGGAGCCCCGTCCGTCCAGCGTCAGATTGTGCATGTCGTCCGTGGCTACGCCGTAAAGAAGAAGCCCGTTGCCCACGGTCAGCCGATGGGTCAGGACGATGTCCCAGAGGCGTTCCGTGGAGACGCTTTGGTCGTCACCGTAGTTCAGGACGGACGGGTGACCGTTGTAGACTTCGAAATGCGTCGCATTGTCGGCCTTGATCATATCCTCGGGCGTGATGGCGTGCTGAAAATTCGGATGGGCGACGAAGATGAGCATGGGCACGCTGTACTCGGCCTCATGGGCATGGACGGCGGCGATGTTGTTGGCGATCGTGGAAGGGACGTCCGTGCCGCCGGTCGGCTGGAGATCCGCTTTCAGATTGATTGCACCCAGGTGGACCGGCTTGGCGCCGCCCTCTTGCGGCCGATACGCGTCTGAGATCTCCGAGCCGCGGATGAGAAGGAATCGGCCGGCCTCGGCGTACAGGGTGCGAACCTCGTCGAGCGTCTTGAGCCGATAGAACGGCACCTGTTCGCCGTCGACTTCGCGCATTTCCTTTTCGATCCACTCCGGGCTGTAGTTCGCCTCGTAAGCGGCGACGCTCCGTTCCCTGCCGAACCGGTTCATCGGCACCCAGCGGCCCCTGTGGTTGATCGTGTTGTGGTCGGTCATGGCCAGAAAGTCGTAGCCGTTCTCTTTGTACCAGGCGGCTACCATTTCCGGGGGCGAGTCGCCGTCGCTGAACCAGGAGTGCGTATGGAGGTTGCCTTTGAACCAGCGATGCTCCGGTGCCTGCGGGCCGGCTAGTGTTGCTGAAGCCGTCACGACGAGCGCGAGAAAACCATTCAACATGACATCGATCCTTTGCAAATAACCACAAAACAATCCTGCACGAAATTATGCGCGCAGCGCGGTCGGCAACAGGTCGGCGGTGTCGGCCGTCACCGTGTCGAGCCAGGCCACGAGATCGTCAAAGAAATCCGAGGGGTCCGGTTCGAATTCGAGCGTGTGGTGCGCGTCGGCATATTCGGTGATCTCGCACCGCTGCCAGGGCAGTTGCCGGACGAATGCGCGCGTGCGTGCATTGTCGATGATGCGGTCATGGCCGGCCAGGTAGAGTTTCAGGGGGATCCGGCATTCGTTGACGGTGCGCCTGCGGAGGTATCCGTCAAGCGAGTTCGACGCCATGAGAAAGCCGGCGGTCACCTTCTTGAGTGCCAGCGCGTCGTTACGGATGAAGGCCTGGCGGTCGGGGTTCGCGGTGAACAGGGCCGGGTCCTGCAGCGGGATATCGAATAGTCGACGACGCGCCACCAGGGCTGCCCATGCGACCTTGAGCTTCTCGATAACGGGCAGGTCGACAACGGGAAACAAGCCCGGTGCTATGAGCGTGACGCTCTGGACGCGATGGGGAAGGTCGCAGCCGGCTGCGAGGGCGAGCTTGCCGCCCCAACTGACGCCGACGAGGTGAAACCGTTCCAGGCCGGTCCGCACGTGGAGTACGTTGCAGCACTCGGCGACATCCCGCAGCCAGCGTTTCGCGGAACGCACGTGACCGCGGTCGGTCCGGTTGCGCCCGCTGCCTCGGCGATCGGGCATCAGGACGGCCAAGCCCGACGCAGCCAGTTGACGGGCCGAGGCTTCGAACCATTGGCTGTGCGATTGTATGCCGTGCAGGTAGAGGACCGCTCCGCGCGGCTCGGATGGCATCCAGCACCGCGCGTAGGCTTCGTATCCGTCCGAATAGTGAATGGACATGGATTCCACGTCGCACATA
>PWPN01000243.1 GCA_003557125.1 Phycisphaerae bacterium
AACGAATCCGATTTCTTTTGAACAATGCCATTCTGGGCCCCATTGAGGTCTTCTTTCACGGTCTTTATTGGCGTCGCCTGGGGCGGGTCGGCTACCGCCAGATTGCCCGATCCGTTGCCAGCTACCTCAAGGCATTTTTCACCACTTACAGCAAACGCACATCCGGAGTCGATCTATGAAGATCCTTTTTCTCCCGCACAATGCCTACCACACAGTGAACCTGTCGCTTGTTGCTCCTTATGTTCAAAGGGCTCAGGCGGAGAGCCTGTTCGTCAACGTCGATCAAGCCTATCGGGGCGAAGGCGCTGAAGCCGAGATGCGCAAGCACGGCCTGACGTACATGGATTATCAGGATGATATACTCCTGAGCCAGCGCCCCGATCTGGTCGTCGTCATGAATGACTGGGGCGGGGTGATCCACCAGAGAGTCCTGGAAGCCAAAAAACTCGGCATCCCCACGGTCGCCGTCGTTGAAGGCGTGCAGGACTTTCAGGATACGCATGTGGCTCACATCGGCGTCGGACGCATCCGCCGCCCTTACCAGACTGCGGATCACGTTCTGCTCACTGGAGACTATGACAAGAAATTCTTTACCCATGAACGCGTACGCGTTGTCGGGGTGCCGCGGATTGAACCCTTGTGGCACGAGGCTGTCCGATTTCCAGAAAAGCCCCTGGCGATCATCAACAGCAACTTCACATACGGCCTGTATACGCAGATCCAGAAAGAATGGATTGACGACGCCGTGGCCGCCTGTGACCAGCTCGGTATCGAGTATGTGATCAGCCAACATCATGCCGATGAAATGGACTTGTCCGCTTACCCGGTCGCTCATGAGCATATCCATGATCTGCTTCGACGCGGGAGTCTGCTTATCAGCCGCTTCAGCACCTGCCTTCTTGAATCGATGGCCTTGGGCAAGCCGGTAATCTACTTCAACCCACATGATGAACGAGTTGACACATTTCAGGATCCCATGGGCGCTTATCCTATTGCCCACAACCGTGATGCGTTGGTGACTGCCTTGTCCGATATCATCCGCTATCGGGGCGATTACCGGAAAGACTGCCGAAAATTCTTCTGCTACCACGTTTCGATGACCGAGACCCCAAGCGCGCAGCGCATGGCCGAGGCGCTGCTCGAGATCGCTCATGAGGCTTCACAGGCTGCGGATGCACCGGTCGAGTCCCTGTCCATTTCCAATAAGAAAGTTAGCGAGAGGACACAGGGAAATGGCAAGACAGTCGCAGTCGCGAGGCCAAATGTCGCCATCGACCAGGAGGAGGCCAGCGGGATCCCGGACGAGGCCAGGGAAAATCTGGCCTGGAATGCGCGACGGTGGGGGGACCCTGAAGCCTGGATCGATAAGGATCAATACGGTTACCGTTGGGGGCGGGGGGTACAACAGAAATTCAACAGTGTCGTGGGGATTTCCGAAAAATTTCTGCTTCCCTACCTTGGCAACCGTCGGGATCTGTCCGTACTCGAGATCGCACCGGGAGCGGGGCGATTCACTACGGAGCTGCTACGAGTAGGCCATCAATTCTACCTGGTCGACCTCAACAAGGCGTGCATCGACCTTTGCCGTGAGCGTTTCAAATATTATCCGAACATTACATATTTCGTTAACGATGGTGTTTCGCTTTCGATGATCCCGGATGACAGTGTGGATTTGGCAGTTTCTTTTGACAGTCTTGTGCATGTCGAGCCGGCCATCATCGAGCGGTATGTGGAGCAGTTAGTCCGCAAGGTCCGCCCTGGGGGGCTCATCTGGCTCGATCACTCTGGGAAAGGGCATAAGGACCTTGGGCACCGGACCGAAATGACCGACGAGAAGATGAAGCTATTCGCGAGTCGCTTCGGTTTGCTGTTGATTGCTCAGCATTATCGCAACGACCACGACTGCATCTCGGTACTCAAGCGACCCGATAGCACCGAAAAGGCGCACATTCCTGACGACTCGTCAAAGTGTGCACTTTCCAGCAATACAAGCAAGTCGAAAGTAGCCAAGACGTCCGTGCCGTCGGCCCCTATGCCACCTCTTCAGGAGCGATTGAGCCGGACGTTCCAGGCTGTGGCGAGTTGGCACATGCATTGGGGGGGAATGGGGCTCATCGCGGTGCTGTGTTGCTTAGTATGGTATCTAGCCGGTGCTCCGGGAGCGTCGATAGCGGCAATAATGGGCGTCGTGTTGACATTCGGTTCGCTTGGGTATGTTGCGGTACGAGCTCAGGCAGAAGCGCGAGACCGAGCCCTTTCCGAAAGCCGTCGAAGCCTCGCACAAGCGATGCGCCAGATAGCTTCCAGCCGTGCCGAGGCCCGAAATGATCTCCAAAAGCTTCGGCGGCAGCAGGCCGACGACTTGAAGCGACTTCAAGATTCGCACCACACTCATCACGAGAAAACGCATGATCTTATCCGGAAAGTCGCACGGGATCTCGCTGGCACAAGCGGTGATTTGCAGGCGGTCCGCGAAGAACTTGGGCGTCAGGGTGAAGGCGTGCAGACGGTCCGCGAAGAGCTTGGGCGACAGGGTGAAGGCTTGCAGACGGTCCGCGAAGAGCTTGGGCGACAGGGTGAAGGCTTGCAGACGGTCCGCACCCAGGTAGAGGCCCACCATGAAGAGCGTGAACAACAAGAGCAGGTTGTGGCGAGAGTGAGTGATGGGCTGCAAGCTGCCATGGCTAACGATCGAGCCCTTAAAGAACGTGTCGATCATCATGACGGCACGGTGGCGAGGGTTGTCGATGACCTGAAAGAGGCTCGAACTGAGGTTCACGTATTAATTAAGCGACTCGATGCTTGCGAGAAAGCCAGGGCTGATCAGGGCATTCAGATCAAGCAGGAATGGACCGCGGCAGTGAAGAAGACCCAGGACATACAGCAGTCGCAGCGGGCGGAGTACATGCGGATGAGGGATGTCAAACCTTATCAATCCTATCTCCGTCGGCTCCAACGGCAGGACGAGGATCGTTTTCTGACGGAGTGGTGTCCGAAACTGGGTGTTACGTCGAGTGCGGCGCACCTTCGCTATTTGCAGCAGCGTATCAGCTTTCTCGAAGACCAATGCCTCGGCCGTATGGCGGGACACGTGCATGACGCGATCCTTCGCCTGATGGTCGGGCTGAGTTATCGGCGCACTCGGATTGAAATATTGGAAATCGGTACGCTCTTTGGGGTTAATGCCGTTATTCTTTATGACATTCTCTCCTGCTATGGCAAGGAAGTTCTTCTGACATTGATCGATCCCCTGGAAGGTTATTACGGGGAGTCCATCGACCCCGGCACCGGGTTGCCCGTATCACAGGAGATTCTCGAGAGGAACCTGGGTCAGGCCGGGATCCCCGCCGATCGACGCAGAATCATACAGTCCTTTTCCACTCAACCCGAGACATTGGAAGCCATCAGTGACCAACAGTTCGATTACCTCTTCATCGACGGCGATCACAGTTACGACGTGGTCCATAGTGATTTCGAGCAATACGCGAAGCTGGTTCGGCCGGGCGGGTATGTGCTGTTCGACGATTACCATAATGATCGCTGGCCCGACGTGACGCGCGCCGTTGACGAGATCGTTCGCGACGCGAAAGACTTGGAGTGGATCGGAGCGGACTGGGAGACGGCTGTGTGTCGGCGTATTGAGCGGCGCTCGAAACAGAGTGGATCAGGAACGGCCAAAAAGGGAAAGAAGCCGCGGAAGAAAAAAGGGAACATCGGCAGATAATATATGAGGTCGCAGTGGACGCGAAACGTTCGTGAGGCGGTCAAAGCGGTGCCCGGTGCACGACCGGCCGGCGTGCGCGTACGTGCCGCGGTCCAGGCGCTGTCGCGATCGGCAAGACGATGGGCGGGGTGCTCCGACGCCGGCCGACTCGCCGCTCTTGGCAACCGTCATGCAGGACGTCGCGGCTGGATCGTCGCCAACGGCCCGAGCCTGGCCGAGATGGATCTGTCGCTGCTCGAAGGGGAAGTGACCTTCGGATGCAACAGCATCTTCCTGCTGTATGATCGACTGTCGTGGCAGCCGACGTATTATTGCGTCGAGGATCCGCTCGTCGCCGAAGATAACGCCGCGGCGATTCGGGCGCTCACGGGTTCGCTCAAGCTCGTGCCTCGCGACCTGCGTCATCTGCTGCCGCGCGATGAGCGGACGATTCATGTCGAGTTCGTCCGGGGGGAACCGCCGGGTTTTCCTCGCTTCTCCGACCGCGCGGACCGGGTGACCTGGTTCGGCGGCACGGTGGTTTATTTCATGCTCCAACTGGCGGCGTGGATGGGGCTCGATCCGATCTACGTGATCGGTGCGGACATGAGCTACCACGTGCCCTCGACCGCCCGAATCGACGGCGAGGTAATCACGTCGACGACGAACGACGTCAATCATTTCCATCCGTCTTATTTCGGGCCGGGCAAGCGCTGGCACAAGCCTTATCCTGAACGCATGATGCGGTGCCTGGCGCATGCGGGGCAGCATCTTTCAAGGCGTGGTGTGCATCTGTACAATGCCACGCGCGGCGGCCTCCTGGAAGAGCTGCCTCGGGTTCGGTACGAGGACGTTTTGGCCAAGTCGGCCTTTCCTGATGCCGTTCGGAATCCATCGGCGGGTTCCGAATACGGGATGTCGCGGCAAAAATAATTGTCTGGAGACCAACGTGCTCTTCAATCAGCGGGTCGTCGCACTGGTTCCCATGAAAGCCCATAGCGAACGCGTGCCGAACAAAAACATTCGGCCCTTCGCGGGAAAGCCGCTCTTTCATCACATCGTTGAAACGCTCGATCAAGTTCGTGCGATCGACGAGATCATCATCGACACCGACAGCGAGGTCATCGCTGCCCAGGCACGTGAGCAATCCGGTAAAGTTCGGATCATCGATCGCCCCGAGGGCCTGCGAGGCGACTTTGTCAGCATGAATGCGATTATCGCCCATGACATCGAGCAGGTCCCGTCCGATCTCTATCTTCAGACACATTCCACAAACCCGCTGTTGACCGAAATGACCATCACCAAGGCGCTCGAGGCCTTTATTCACGACGGAGGGCATGACTCGCTGTTTACCGTCACTCCCTACCAGAGCCGTTTTTATTTTCCCGACGGCAGGGCGGTGAACCACGATCCGAAGGAGCTCATTCGCACGCAGGATCTTACTCCGCTCTACGAGGAAAACAGCTGTCTTTACCTTTTCACGGCAAAGTCCTTTGAAGCTGCAGGCAACCGACGGATCGGACTCAACCCCATGATGTTCGAGATTCAGCGCGTCGAGGCGATCGACATCGATGATGAGTTCACTTTTACGCTGGCGGAAGTGCTGGCCCGCTACCACTCCGAAAGAGTTCAATTCTTCAGCCCGCACCTCGAGAATCGATGAACATGTCAGGCGGATCCAGCTTTGCGAAGGGTATGAAGAGGAAGAGTCGTGAGAGTTCTGTACGACGGACGATGTCTACAGCATGAGCATGTTGGCGGTGTGCAGAGATATGCGTGCGAATTGTTGGCAGCTTTGCAGAAACGAGGCTGTCCGGTAGAGCCGATCTATCCTCGCTGCCGCTCGGCCGTGGGTCGCCAGCTGTGGGAACAATTCGTCCTGCCCCGTGCGAGCCGGGGCTATGAGGCGCTCCTGTGCCCTGCGAATATGGCCCCGTGGCGCCTTCCTCGACGGATACGTCTCATTGTGACCCTCCATTCACTGGCGTTCCTTCGCTTTGCAGAGGCTTATTCGCCCGCGTTCCGTATCTGGTATCGCTTGATGATCCCGCGCATCCTTGCCCGAGCGGACGCCGTCCTGACAGTATCTCACGCCTCCGCTGATGAGATCGCCAAGGAATACCCGCAGTATGCCGGCAAACTGCACGTAACACCCCTGGCAGCCAGTGCTGCGTTTCGACCGGCACCGGATGTGACGCGCGATCGGGCCATCGTGTACGTGGGCGATCTGAGCCGCATCAAGAACCTTCATCGCCTCTTGGAAGCCTTCGCTCAAATTGCCAAGGACATCCCGCACGCATTGTGGATTGTCGGGGGAAGGTTCGGGCCCGCTTTTGCATCACCGCCGAGTTGGGCCGACGCCATCGCGCGAATCGAGCCGAACCGGATCCGTTTCTTAGGGCCCATCGTAAACGCCGCGGAATTGAGCAACCTGTACTGCAAAGCCGAAATATTGGCCTTGCCCTCGCTTTACGAAAGCTTTGGTCTTCCGGCCATTGAGGCGATGGCCTGTGGGCTTCCTGTTTTGGCCAGTGATATCCCCGCACTTCGCGAAACGGTAGACTCCGCAGCCTTACTGGTAGACCCGACGAACTGTACTGCCATGGCCGAAGGGCTGTATCAGCTGGCGACTTCCTCTCCCCTGCGAGCCGAACTATCGCGCCGGGGTCTGGAAAGGGCGGCATCCTTTTCCTGGGACCGCTGTGCCGCGCAGACGTGGGAGATACTGGAGCAATCGTTTGGGTGAATGGACTTCACGAACCGGTGCCCCTGGGGCATGCCCCGTCTCGGTGGTCATCCCC
>PWPN01000248.1 GCA_003557125.1 Phycisphaerae bacterium
GGATCGGGGCCTTGGTCCCCGTCGTCGTCACGAGCGTTCTCCAGACGAGCGCGGGCCGTATGGTGTTCGGCCGGATGAACGACGGCCAGGACGTGAACCGGTTTCGTCCCCCGCATGCGGAAGGCGGCACCGTCTGAGCAGTGGATCTCTGAGCTGTGCATCCCGGTGCCGGGTGCCATGTCACATGATGGTCACATGGGGGCCAAACCCTGGCCATATGGGCGATGAGCATCGGGTGGTACAAAGAGCCGCGGGCTTGAAGCCCGCGCGGTTTTGCAAACAGGGTAAGCGCCGCGTCATCGTGGAAATTCTTTAGTTAAGCATATCGTCGATGAGTGTTACGCGACGGCCCACATGGGCGTACATTGCGTCAGGGGTCCGGCAGGCCTCGCGACTCCCTGTAGCACGGGCAGTCGTCGGGTAGGTGGACCGTCGGCTCCTGGCCTGTCTCGGCCCGGAGACGGTCGCGCTCCGAAAGGGCGAACTCTGAAGCCTCCTCACGGGACGCGAAGTGCCCGAGCCGGCATCTTTTCCCGTCCCGCTGGCAGGAGGATACGACCCACCCCGTCTGGTCATCGGAGCGCAGGATACAGAGATCAGCTACAACCTCGTTGCTCATGATGGACTCCTCACTCTTTTATTATACCCTTTTCAGTCCCGGCTGCGATGGAGCCCGTTGCCTGGCAGCGACCGCCCCCCGAAAAATTTCCATCCAACCCGTCGGACCCTGTAAGATGGATACCTGTAAGATGGATACGTACGGCTCGCAGCCGAAATGCCCCGAAAGGCATTATCGCAGTGGATAATGCCGCACAGGGGGCCATAACCTCCAGATAGAGATGGCAGCGGACAGCCGAGCATACGGAAGGATCCTTTAGATCATGCCAGACGATTCGCGTGATGCAGTGCACGGCCGACGTGCGATGTTTCGCCTCGGCCTCAAAAGGGTCGTCGAACCCTTCGCGGACTACCTCCAGGAGCGTTTCGACCTGAAAGCCCCGGCCCCGGTCCGCCGCCAGTGGCTGCGACCGCCCGGCGCCGTGATCGAGTCGGAATTTCTCTCGCTCTGCTATCGGTGCGGCAACTGCGTGGATGTCTGCCCGGCCCATGCGATTCATGCCACCGGCTCGGACGACCCGGACCTCGGCGGGACGCCCAGCATCGACCCGGACATGGTTCCCTGCAAAGTCTGCGATACCCTCGCCTGTACCCGGACCTGTCCCAGCGGGGCCCTGCGATCGCTCAACTCAGCACGCGAGATCCGCATGGGGCTGGCCGAGGTCAATCTCCGGGCATGCGTCCGTACGCAGGGCGAGGCGTGTACGATTTGCGTAGAGCGCTGCCCGATCGGGTCGGAAGCGATCAATGTGGGGCTGTCCGGCGAGGTGGAGGTCGATGTCAGCGGTTGCGTCGGTTGCGGGGTCTGCCAGCACTACTGCCCGGCCCTGCCCAAGGCCATCCGCGTCGAACCGCTCTGATCGCCGATAATCCAAGCCCGGATTTGTTGCGTGATCCTTTGCGACCCCATGCCCCGGACGATTCTTGCCATATTGTCATAACATATTGCATAGCATAAGATTGCAGCCCATATCCGCTATCTGAAGGCCAGGCTTCTAGCTTGAATACGCCTTCCGCGATGGTATAATAAAGAGGTATTGCAGCAGCGCTAAAGAAGGTATGGGGGCACCTGATTTTCAGCGGCCAAGGCCGAGCGGGGACATGTGCTTTTCGCTGGTACGGTAGATTTTTGAAGCCGGCGGCATGGTCTGGGGAAGATTTGTATGGAATTCCGGGGCCGAAAAGAGTACCATGAGTATCGCGGAGCGGATGCGTGCGAACCGGGACGGGGAGTATACCCATACCCTTGATCGCGCGGACGGCTATGGGGAAAGACTGAAGCACAAAGACACATCTGTCGGAGGATGTCATGACACGGGTAACAATCGCACTGATGGTTGTGATGCTGGCAGGATCGACTGCCCTGGCTCAGAGCGTGGTCAGTTATGACCTGCAACTTGGCGGTGACAATCATGCCGACAGCATCAAGGCGGGTACGCGCGTTCACTATACGCCGGGCAGTGCGGCGGACGGGCAGGTGTTTGCGCCGGGCGTGCTGGACTGGGCGATGGCACTTGAGGTAACGGGAAACCACTCGCAACCCGGGCATCCTTCGGATGGCTTGCCCACACAGGGTGTGGCCAACTTCGTTTTTCATCTCCGGCTCGAGACCGACACGGGCGAGCTCGTAACCGAAGTGGACTATTACAGCACGATTCATGACGGCGGCTTCGGTCTGCCCTGCGAAACGTGCTACGGGGGCTACACCATCCCGGATCCCGAACCGTTCTGTGCCGGGGCTGCCTTCGCCTTCAGCTTCGCACTGAACCACTGGGGTCCCGGCCGTGTCTTCGAGGCGATCCAGTCACAGGAGTATACCGGCCCGTTCATGGAAGTTTCCATGCTGCCGACCGTCGACGTCGGGAACACCAGCGGCGTCGGCCAACTTTTGGGTATGGGGGCCGGCTACGGGCGCTGGAGCCGTGGTGGTGGATTTTCCACGCGGACGACCAGGGGCGTCGGGCTGCAAGACGGCCAATGGGGCATCGTCCCCGTCGTCGAAGGGCAGATCGATACGAGCCTGCTGGCTCCCGGCACCTATGTTCTCAAGCTGACGCCGGGCACCGGCACCAACGTGCTGCGCGGCGATGTGGACCTCGTTTCCGCACCGAGTACGGGACAGCTCGAGGTGCAGGCTTTCGCCGTTCCCGCCAACCAGGCGATCGGCTCTGAGATCTCCTTTGAAATCACCGCGGCCGCTCCGGTTCTGGTCTCGGCTGAATCGGTCATGAATCACGGAGCTGCCGGCGATCTGGGCATCGACATGCCGTTGATCGGCGGCGGTGTCGAGCCGCGCGTGGGCGGTCCTGCACAGCTCGTGCTCGCGTTCGATCAGGACGTCTTTGGCTCCGGTGGGCCTGTTCTCGATGACGTGTGGCTGTCGCACGGCTTCGTCGATGCCGTGACGTTCGACGGCAACGTGGTGATCGTGGATGTCTCCGGCGTACCGAATGCGACGGTGCTGGAGGTGGAGTTCCCTGGGATCGTGAACGGCTCGGGACAAGCCAGCGAGGACGCCCTGTGCATCCGCGTATTGACTGGTGACGTGAACGGGGACGGGGTTGTCTCCGTAACGGACATGGTGGCCGTCCGTAATATGTTGAATCAACCGGTGACAGCCGCCAATTGTCACATGGACGTGGACGCTGATGGGACGGTGGCGGTGACGGACATGGAGACAGTCCGGAATGCCCTCATTATGACTGTGGGAACCTGCCCGTAAGGCATGTTCTGATCGGGCATCGGTAGCAAGGCTGGATGCGCTACCGGCTCAATCAAGTGAGTTTTTCCAGGCGGATTCGGCATCTCGGTGCCGAATCCGCTTTCGTTTGGTGGTATGCCAGGAATGGCGATGGACACCATCACCGGCCAGGAGGGCGTGCCGGCTGGGGCGGTCGCCCGTTTGCCCAGACCGAGGTCGCATATCTGCGGGGCTGGTTGTTTCTGATTCGGCAGGCCTATGGGACGGGGCGCCTCGGGCTGCTCGCTTTCCGGACGGGGGTTATTTCCGCAGGATGCGGCAGCCCGGATGCCCGCCGAGGTCTTTCCCCAGATCGCCGCGACCGACACGCGCGGGCCCCAGTATCGCGAACGACTGCTTCCCGTTTTCCTGACTGAGCCGTTCGAGCAGATCCGCGTGGTCGACGGCCGCGTGACGATCTTTTACAGTGGTGGCCAGGGTTTCAAGGAATACGCACACACCTGGGATCTGTTTCGTTGTGACGTGCGGATCGAGGATCTCATGGCCGCGGCGCATCTCGCGCCGTGAGGCGATCTGTGCCACATGAAGGGGTGATCATGACGCGTGCACTGTTTCCGGTAAGCGTGTGGTTGACGGGATGTCTGTTGCTCGTAGCCGGGAGCGCATCGCTCGCGACCGCGGCGACGGTCGACGTGGACGTCGATTGGCCGACGTTCCTGGGCAGGCACGACATGGTATGGGATCGCCTTCCTCAGACGTGGCTGGAAGGCCCGTACCTGGGCAACGGGATGATGGGGACGCT
Organism: Phycisphaerae bacterium; assembly: GCA_003557125.1. Lineage (GTDB taxonomy): Bacteria > Planctomycetota > Phycisphaerae > UBA1845 > PWPN01 > PWPN01. The sequence goes on from PWPN01000248.1 coordinate 4,122, forward strand.
CATTTACCAGGAAAATGAGCGGGCGGTCCGCTTCGACGTGGGACGCAGCGACGTGCAGGATCACCGCGACGACTCCTACGGCATGTCGATGTTCACGCGCTGCCGCCTGCCCATCGGCTATTTCACGCTCGAGACGGTCGGCACGATCGAGGGGGGGAGCGGAAGGCTCGATCTCTACAACGCCGAGGCCACCGGGACGATCCGAACGGACCGCGGCCGAATCGAGTACCGTAGCATCGTCCATACCGACGAGATGCTCATTCTGATCGAAATCGAACCGGACGAAGGTGAAGCGGACTGCCGGCTCGAGTGGAATGCGATGCAGGCGGACAGCCCGCGTCAGCTCTGGGGCCGCGGCATGGAAGGGTACCTGTCCAACCCGCCCGCCCGGTACGACAGTGTCGGGCCGGTGCGCGTGTGCATTCAGCCTTTGCTGGTCGGCGGGAAGACGGCGACAGCCTGGTACGAACGCAGCGAGGGGCCGACGCGCACGCTCTACATCAGCGTCGCCCATTCGTTTCCCGATGCCGCCGCGTTCCCCGAGGCTGTCGAGGTCGTCAACCGCATGCGGGCCGAGTCCGTCGAGCGTCTGTTCGAAACGCACCGCGCATGGTGGCACGACTTCTGGCCGGCGAATTTCGTGTCGCTGCCCGACAGCTATTGGGAAGGCTTCTACTGGATCCAGATCTACAAGTTGGCCAGTGCGACGCGCAGCGACCGCGCGCTCATCGACCTGATGGGGCCCTGGTTTCAGATCACCCCATGGCCCGGCGCGTGGTGGAACCTCAATGTCCAGTTGACCTATTGGCCTTTCTATGCCGCCAATCGGCTCGAGCCGGCCGAATCGCTCTGGCGTCACCTCGACACGTACCGGCACAATCTGTTGGCCAACGTGCCCCCGGCGTACCGCGGCCCCGATGTCATGGGCCTCGGGCGTGCGACGGGCCAGGACATCTATTGCCCGATGCACACGGGACCGTCTGTCCAGCCCGACGTTTACGAGTTCAGCAACCTGCCCTGGATACTGCATAACGTCTGGCTCCATTACCGGCACGCGATGGACGATGCGATGCTGCGCGACGTGCTGTTTCCGCTGTTGCGCAGTTCGATCAATTTCTACCTGCGCGTTCTCGAGGAGGGCCAGGACGGGCGATATCACCTCCCGCTGAGCCATTCTCCGGAATACGGTGCAGCCGAGGACGCCAACATCGACCTGGCACTGTTGCGGTGGGGGTGCCGGACACTGATCGCATCGGCTGAGCGACTCGGGATCGACGATCCCCTCAGGGCACGCTGGGAGGAGGTTCTCGAACGGCTCGTGGATTACCCGACCGACGAGGACGGCTTCATGATCGGTCGCGACGTGCCCTATGCCAAATCGCACCGGCATTTCTCCCACCTGCTCATGATTTATCCGCTCTACCTGGTCAATATCGATCAGGAGGGAGGTCGCGAATTGATCACACGCTCGCTCGACCACTGGCACAGCCTCGACGATCGGTTCTGCGGCTATTCCTATACGGCCGGCAGCTCGATCGCATCAGCACTGGGTGACGGGAACCGTTCACTGGAGATGCTCAACGGCCTCAAGCGTTTCCTCGGCGAGAACACGATGTATGAGGAGACCGGCGCGTGCATCGAGACGCCGCTGGCGGGGGCTCAATCGCTGCATGACATGCTCATCCAGAGTTGGGACGGCGTTCTTCGCGTGTTCCCGGCCATTCCCGACGCATGGGCGGACGTAGCGTTCCATGATCTGCGAACCGAGGGGGCGTTTCTGGTCAGTGCGGCCAGGCGTGACGGGCAGGTGCGCTTCGTTCGTATCGAGTCGCTGGCCGGTGAACCGTGCATTCTTCAGACGGATCTGCTGGGCTTTGAGCTTCCCGACGCCGTGCGTACGACCGACGGCCGAGAGGTTACTGTAATGAGGATCGCTGAAGATCGCGTCGAGTTCGATCTGAACAAAGGCGAAGAGCTCATCCTCGCTCCTCCCGACGCCCCGTCCAAGCCGAGCGTTGCGCCGGTCGCGTTGCCCACGGAGCGTCACCGTTTCGGGCTGCCGGGTACCGATTAAGGCTCGGATTTGGCGCGGATGTCCCTGTGTGATGCCATGTAGCGTCCGCCCTCCCGTCTTCGCCTTCGGCTACGCCGCGACTTCGCCGTGGCGGACGTTCGTGCGCCACAGGCGGACAAGCCGCCAGTGGCACCCTTGTGAGTGGCAGCCACATTGACAGGGTGGTACGGGCGTCTCGCCCGTCGAGTGCATGATTGCACTGGCGGACAAGCCGCCAGTGGCACCC
>PWPN01000270.1 GCA_003557125.1 Phycisphaerae bacterium
GCGATCGGACTCGCCAGGTTGCACGATTACGATGAACGGCCGATCGTACGAACGGGCGATCCCGCTGTCGGATCTTTCGGAACAGGACGTCAATCGGATCGAAGTCGTTTTCGGATGACCGGCGGGATCCTGCGGCTGGATAGACGGACAGGGGTGTCACAGGCAGGGTGCCACTGACTGGGTGCCACTGACTGGGTGACATTGACTGGGTGTCATGGCCTGGGTGCCACTGTCTGGGTGCCACTGGCGGCTTGCCCGCCAGTGTTCGGCAAGGACGGCCGCCACGGGGGGCGGCCGCTACAGGGTGGTACGGGCGTCTGGGTGGTACGGGCGTCTCGCCCGTTGGGCACAGTGCAGGGTTCACAGGAGGGTGCCACATGAGGTGCCACATTGTCAGGAGGTAAGTTGCAATGGCTGAAATGATCCAACTGGGACGCACCGACCTGAACGTCAGCCGCATCTGTTTCGGATGCTGGCAGATGTCGGCCAACCGGTTCTGGCCCACGGTCGATGAACAGAAGATGCAGGCTGCGGTCCGCGAGGCGCTCGAGCTGGGCGTGAATTTCTTCGACACAGCCGACGCGTACGGCGACGGCCACGCCGAGATGCTCCTGGGCCGTATGCTCGAAGGCGTGCCGCGCGACCGCTACATATTGGCCGACAAGGTCTACCACCATTGGCTCGGCGAGCCCGGCTCCAAGCGCGTCGGCGACCTGTCCTGCGACTACATCCTCTGGGAGTGCGAGCAGTCGCTCAAGCGGCTCAACACGGACGTCATCGACCTGTACCAGGCCCATTTCTACGATGTCCTGACGCATCCCGAGGAAACCGCCCGCGCGTTCGAAAAGCTCAAAAAAGACGGCAAGATCCGCTACTACGGCGCGAGCAACTACAACGCCGAGCACATGCGGGCAGCCAACAGGTTCGGCCATTTCGACACGCTTCAGCCGCGCTACAACCTGCTCGACCGCGCGTTCGAAGAAGAGCTCGCCTACTACTGCATGGCCGAGAATATCGGCGTGCTCTGCTACAGCACGCTCGAGTGCGGCCTGCTCACCGGCAAGTTCACCGGCGACGAGAAGTTCGACGACGTTCGCGGAATCATGGCCAGCTTCCAGGGCGAGCAGTTCCAAAAGAACGTCCAGCGCGTCCAGCGCCTGGGGGAGATCGCCGAATCGCTCGGCAAATCGACGACGCAATTGGCCATCCGCGGCGCACTCGAACACCCGGCTGTCCACTGCACGATCGTCGGGATCAAGACGCCCGAGCAGATCCGTGAGGCAGCCGGTGCGATGGGCTGGGCGCTGACGCGCGAGCAGTACTACGACGTCCGTGCCGCAATGGCTTGACCGCACAACGCGGACGAAGAAAACAGCCGATTTGTCGCGATCCGCCTGGGCCGGTAGGATAACCCGCTGTGTGCCGACCCCCGCGCGGAGGGCCTGCCACAGGACCAGGCTACTCGTAAGTACATACTATGATTAAGGTTGCGATCACCGACCACGAATACGACAAGGCTTTGGCGTTCTTCCCGCAGGCGTCCCGGGAGGGGATCGAGTGCGTGCGTGTGCCTGCCGAAGAGCAGGCCCTGGCCGAGGCGATCGCCGGTTGCGGGGCGACGGACGCCGTCGTGGGCGTGAACGCCTACACCGGCCCGCTCTATGACGCGCTGCCGATCGGCGGGGTCATCGCGCGTTTCGGCGTGGGCCATGACGGCATCGATCTCAACCGGGCGACGGCTCGAGGCCTGTTGTGCACGAACACGCCCGGCGTCCTCGACGACTCCGTGGCCGAGCATACCATCACGCTCATGCTCAACGCCGCTCGCCGACTCCATCGCATCGCCCGGTCGAGCGACCCGTGGCCGACCGTCGTCGGCACGGAACTCAAGGGCAAAACGCTGGCTGTCGTCGGCTGCGGCGGAATCGGGCGGCGCGTCGCCCGGATCGCAGCGAGCGGCTTTTCGATGCGCGTCGTCGGTTGCGACATCGCCGACGTCGAGGTCAGCGACCTGACCGACCGGTTCGGGTTCGCACGATTGACGCGCAATTTCGCCGAAGCGGCAGAGCAGGCCGACTTCGTGTCACTGCATATCCCCGCGACGCCGGCAACGCACCACTTCATCGGCGCGCAGCGTCTGGCGATGCTCGCACCGCATGCCTGGCTCATCAACACGGCCCGCGGCGCCCTCGTCGACGAGGCGACCCTGTACGATGCGTTGGCCGACGGGCGACTCGGCGGGGCCGCGCTCGACGTTTTCGAGCAGGAACCCTACGAACCGGTGCAACCCGGCAAGGACCTGCGGCGACTGGACAACGCCATCCTCACCCCGCACGTCGGAAGCAGCACGCGGGAAGCGTGCGACCGCATGGCCGAGCGGGTGCTGTACAACATCCGCCTGGCCCACGAAAACCGATTCGAGGAAATGGACCTGCTCAATCCGCAAGCCTGCCGGGGACCGCAATCGACCGGGTAAGGAAAGGTGGCACAGCTGTGAAAAATAAACTCCGACGCGCGTTGCTGGCCAATGAGCTGACCCTCGGCGCATGGATTCAGATCGGTCACCCCGCCTGCGCGGAGATCTTCGGCCGGGCAGGCTTCGACTGGGTCTGTGTCGACCTCGAGCATGGCGCGATCGACCTGGAGACGATGGCCAACATCTTCCGCGCACTGAGTGCGTTCGATGCGGTCCCCGTCGCACGGCTGCCGCTGAACGATCCGATCTGGATCCACCGCAGCCTCGATGCCGGGGCCCGCGCGTTGATCATCCCGATGGTCCACACAGCCGCCCAGGCCGAGTCGGCCGTGCGCGAGGCCAAGTACCCGCCCCGAGGCGTGCGGGGCTTCGGCTACAGTCGCGCCAACGTCCACGGGATGGACTTCGACGCGTACATTGCCGACGCCAACGACGAAATCGCGATGATCATGCAGATCGAGCATGCCGATGCCATCGCCAACCTGGACGCCATCCTCGCGGTCGACGGCGTGGACGGGCTGCTGATCGGCCCGCTCGACCTCAGCGGCTCGATGGGCATCACCGGGCAGATGGACCATCCCGACATGGTGGCTGCCCTGCGAAAATACCTCGATGCCTGCCAGGCCCACAAAAAGGCTGCGGGCATCCACATCGTCCGGCCGAACGCCGACAATATCCGCCAGACCGTCGAGGCCGGCTACACGCTCGTCGTGCTCGGCCTGGACAACGTGTTCCTGGACGACGCGTCGCGCGCGAGCCTCAAGGCGGCAGGCCGCTGATCCGTTCGTCCGAGTTAGAAAATTGAATCATCAAGGGGAGAACCGGCATGGCCGACGGAGCACCAAAATTTTCGATGGACGATCGCGTCGCGCGTTTCCAGCAATTTTACGCCCGGCGAAACGCTAGGCCTTTGCTGGGCTTTTTCACGGGCAGCGAATATCCGCTCCACCTCTACCCCGCCTCGCGGTCGCTGCCGACGGATCGCCCCCTGCAACCCGATGATATCGAGGTCGCCCCCTACCTGACCGACTGCGAGAACCTCTTCGCGGCACACGAGGCCTGCGGCGGCGATTTTCTCTGGAGCGGCTGCGCGTTCTGGGGCGTGCCATGGCTCGAGGCGGCCCTGGGGGGCCCGATCCCGGCCGACCACACGACGGGCTCGATCCACGCCGAAAAACCCGCCCGCTTCACCGGCCCCCAGGACATCCCGACGTTCGACCCGAACGACCCCTGGATGGCTAAGACCGTCGAATTCCTCGACGCGATGGCAGCCGCCAGCGGCGGGCGTTGGCCTTTGGCGACCACGCGGATGCGCGGCATCTCCGACCTGCTGGCCGCCCTCTTCGGCCAACCCGACTTCATCTTCGCCATGATGGAAAAGCCCGACGAGGTCCATGCCGTCGCCGAAAGGCTCACGGAATTCTGGATCGCCTACAGCCGACTTCAGCTCGAGCACATTCCTTCCTTCCACGGCGGCATCGGCTCGTTCTACTACAACATGTGGGCGCCGGCCGGCACGGTGTGGCACCAGGAGGATGCGGCTGCCCTGCTCTCGCCGGAACTCTACGACCAGTTCATCCGCCCCTACGATGAGCGGATCGTGGCCGCACTCGACGGATGCATCATGCACCAGCATCCGACGCGTTTCGTGCCGACGGATTTCTATCTCGAGATGAACTTCACCGCCCTCGAGCTGCACGTCGATCAGTCCGGCCCGCGGGCCGAGGATCTCTATGCAACGCACATAAAGATCCTCGAACGCGGCATGCCGCTGCTGATCTGGGGTCATCTGTCCGATGCGGACCTCGATTGGATCTTCAGCCGGCTTCCCGCTCCGGGGCTGGCGGTGATGACCACCGTCTCCGAACCCGCTGAGGCCGGCCGAGTCTGGCAGCGCTGCCTGGGCGAATAATGGCAATAAGAGCATGATGCGGGTCGGGTCGCCGGGGTGCGGCTGCGCTTTCGCCGTAGCGGCCCTTTCCGTTAAGATGCGGCATCAGGTATCACCTCCCGGGTGCATACGCACTCGCGAGATTGGCCGCAGTCATCACGCACCGCCGACGGCAGGGAAATCATGAGCGAAAAGCCCATCGGTCACGACACGAGCAACGTATTCTTCCAGTCCGACAACCTCGACATGGCCGCCCTGGAGCGCGAGAAGGCCTATCTGGCCGACCTCGAATCCAAAAACATGCCCACCAAGGTCGGCGGCTACCTCAAGCTGAGTGGGCCCGGCTGGATCCAGAGCGCCCTTTCTCTGGGCGGCGGCAGCGGCAGTCTTTCGCTGTTCGCCGGGGCATTGGCAGGCTACTCGCTGTTGTGGGTGAATCCGAGCTCGATGCTCATGGGCGTCATCATGCTCGGCGCGATCGCCTACATGACGCTCTCGACCGGCATCCGACCGTTCCATGCGATCAACCAGCACGTGCACCCGCTCGTGGGCTGGGCGTGGGCGCTGGCGGTTCTCGTCGCGAACTTCGTCTGGATCTTCGGCCAGTTCAACGTCTCGGCCGCTGTGGCCGGGGACATCATTACCCTCGGCGGAACGCGTGAACCCGCATGGCTCGCGTCGGTCGGGCACGCGCTGTTCGGCCCGGACCTGTCAGCCGGCGCCGCAGCCGGGCGCGGGTTCGGCGTGCTGCTCTGTCCGTTCATCGCAGTGCTCAGCCTCTGGGTCGCGTGGCACTACGGCAAGGGGACGCGCGGCGTGCGCTGGTTCGAGAGCGCCATGAAGCTCGTCGTCGCGGGAATCGTCATCTGTTTTCTGGTCGTCGTGCTCACGACGCGCACCGACTGGGTCGGCGTTTTCAAGGGCATGTTCAGCTTCAGCGTGCCGCGCCCCCATGAGACGGACAAGCTCGACGTGGTCATCTCCGCATTCGCCGCAGCCGTCGGAATCAACATGACCTTCATCCTGCCCTACACGATCCTGGCGCGCGGCTGGGGGCGCGAGCACCGCACGCTGGCGGGCTTCGACCTGAGCCTGGGCATGTTCGTCCCGTTCGTCTTCGCCGTCAGTTGCTTGACGATCGCCGCGGGCAATACGCTCCATCAATCGGTCTACCCGGAAGTTCAAGCGCAAATCGCCCCGCTCGAAGCTGAAGTCCAGTCCCTTCGAGCCGACACGACCCTGCCCGCCGCCGAGCGGGATGCACGCATCGCCGAACTGACCGGCCAGATCGGGGCCGCCAAAGCCCCGCTGCGCACCGCGGTCTCGATGGCCAGCTCGCTCGAGCCGCTGCTGGGCCCCCGGCTGAGTCGCATCATCTTCGGCCTGGGCTTCCTCGGAATGACCACGAGCAGCATCATCACGATGATGCTCGTCAGCGGTTTCACGCTCTGCGAAATCTCCGGCAACCGTCCCGGCGGGACCGTGTTCAAACTCGGCACGTGCCTGCCCGCACTCGGCATGTTCGGGCCGATCGTCTTCGGCCAGCTCGACATGTACCTCATGGTGCCGATCTCGGTCTTCTGCTTCTTCTTCAGTCCGATCGCCTACATCGCGTTTTTCATCCTGATGAACAAGAAGGCCTTCCTGGGCGACGACCTGCCCCGCGGCTGGAAGCGCTGGGCGTGGAACATCGGCATGCTCGCAGCCATCGCAGTCGTTACAAGCGGCGGCGCGTATCGGATCTATGCCATTTTCACGTCTTAACGGACGAGATGGAGCGGCCGTCCCATTTGCGCCGGGTGCCACGGGCGGCTTGCCCGCCAGTGCGGTCTGCATGGTCTCGACAATAATTCAAGAAAAGCTCACGCAAAGGCGGTAATCAACCACGCCCATAGGGCGTGGCTTTAGGAAGGCCCGCCCAAGCGGGCCGAGCGCGTCGTGAAGCCCCCGTTGGGGGCGATGACTGGGAAGCCCCGCAGGGGCATGGGCATACGCTTACTTTAGGTCGAGTTCACCTTGGTTCGATTCCAACTTCTCCTGCTCGCGGATGTACCGACGAATCCGATGTTCGTCCAGCCCCACCGTGCTCACACTGTA
>PWPN01000278.1 GCA_003557125.1 Phycisphaerae bacterium
AAGAGACCACCGGCCTGCTGGTGGTGGCCAAGACCCTGGAGGCGCAGACCGCGCTGGTGGAGCAGTTGCAGGCGCGCAGCTTTACCCGCGAGCCTTGGTGCGACCTCGTGACGCTCTCATTGGCATCGCGATGTCCGAAGTGGATCAAGCTCCCGAGCCTGGGCCGGTTACAAACGACGGTGGGCCGCCCGCATTGATCTGCTCTGGCCCGCCTCCCACCTGCACGTTGAACTCGACGTTTTCCAGACCTTGCAAGCTTTCCATGAATTGCGACAACAGTTCTGGATCAAGAGCGCAGCTACCTGTCATGCAGGTTCCCAGAAGAGCGGTCACCATAAGGAATCGAAACGCCTTTCGACAAAGTAATTTCATCTTTCCGTCTCCTTGAAAACGTTGCCAAGTGCTGCCGTCAGCACCACCGCGTGCAAACATACGATAAAAAAAAGGAAAATACATAAAAAATATCACGGCCAGTTATCGGGCCGCGTTGCCACTCGCAGAAGGGTTACCAGGCGGAAAAATGACAGGCGTGTCGACGACGCACCCTGCTGATATCCCACCTGGCACCCTGAATGCTACCGGCAGGCCTGCCGGTGGCAGTGGAGGCGGAAGGCGCACCCATGACGCACCCTGTCGGTCTATTCATCTATGCGGCGGCGTTTCGTGCTATGCCTCTTCCGGAAGCGTTTCGCCCAGAGCCGCGCAGATCGCGTCGAGGTCGTCGGCCACCTGCTTGGGCGGGTTGGCGCCACGGCCCGTGGGTGGGACGGGCGGCGGCGGTTCGACTGCCTTCATGTCGATGCCGGTGTGATACTTGACGGTCGCGTCCGGGTCCTTGAGCTCGTGGCCCGTCAGGATGCAGACGACGTCCTCGTCGGGCGAGATGATCTGCTCGGAAAGCAGCTTGCGCAGACCCGCGACGGTAGCTGCACTGGCCGGTTCGCAGCCGAACCCATATTGACCCACAAGCGCCTTGTGTTCGAGGATCTCCTCGTCGGTAACCTGTCGAACGAGGCCTTTCATCACGTCCAGCGCGCGGAGGGCCTTGGGCAGGTTGACCGGCCGGGCGATCTCGATGGCTGAGGCGATCGTATGCGGCAGAATGTGATCGCGGTCCATGTCGCCATAGAGTCGATCGATGCACGACGCGTCGTACCGGCCGCCCTCCCAGCGAAGCTTCTCACCCTCGACGAGCTGATAGAGCGTATTGGCGCCCGTCGCGTTGATGATGGCCAACCGTGGAATACGCTTGATGAGGCCCAGGTCGAACAGCTCGCGGAAGGCTTTGCCGAACGCACTGCAATTGCCCAGGTTCCCGCCGGGCACGATGATCCAGTCGGGCACCTCCCAGTCGCGCGCCTCCAGCACGCGGTACATGATGGCCTTCTGCCCTTCGAGCCGGAAGGGGTTGAGCGAGTTCATCAGATAGATGCCGAGCTTGTCAGCCACCTCGATGACGCGCCGCAGGCACGCATCGAAGTCGCCTTCGATCTGAAGCGTCAGCGCGCCGTAGTCGAGCGCCTGCGAGAGCTTGCCGTACGCGATCTTGCCCGATCCGATGAAGACGATCCCCTGCATCGGCGGGTCGGACTTGTGAGCGAACATGGCCACCGACGCCGACGTGTTGCCCGTACTCGCACAGGCGACGCGCTGTCGGCCCAGGCGATGCGCGAGGCTGAACGCAGCCGTCATGCCGTTGTCCTTGAAGCTCCCGGAGGGGTTCAGCCCTTCATACTGGAGGAACAGTCGGCCCGGCTTCATGCCGAGCTGACGCGCGAGAGCGTTGTTCTGTTCGAGCAGCGTGCGCCCCTCGCCGATCGTCACGATCGAATCCGCCGGCACGAACGGCATGAGCTCGCGGAACCGCCAGACCCCGGAAAAATCGAGTCCGCCCTCGGCCTTGAGCCCGCGCGTCCCCCAGCGGTGCTCGAAAAACGACAACGACGTCGGAACGGCCAGGCGGTCCCAGTCGTAGGCCACGTCCAGCAGCGCATTGCATTGCTTGCAACGGAACACGACCTCGTCGAGGCTGTAGGTGGCACGGCAGTCCGGGTTGATGCAGATCTGAAAGGCTTTTTCATTCATGCAGCATTGTCCATTCCGGTTACAAGGAGGTTTATCGCCAGGGCGGCTGCGACGATCCGCGCCGCAACCGACACCCTTCGAAGGGTGTGCGGTAAACTCATTCCCGAGCCGCGCAAAGCGTCGGCAACTCATTCCGAGCCGCGACCGTGAGGGAGCGGTTTTTGTGCATCGTCGAACACCGCTTCCTCACGGGTGCGGCTCGGATGCCTGCCGGCGTCCCCTTACAGCCGATCGGTCCGTCCGACGCGGCTTTCCTGTTGTTTCTGACGCTGGGTGGCACGGGTCAGGAGTTTTTTTTCCGACCGGGACAGGCTCTGGATACCCTTTTCGCGGATCTTGGCCAGGATACGATCGACGGCGGCCTCCTCCTCGGCGAGTTTCCGTTGCTTGCGCTCCCAGGCCCCCGTACGGTACTTGCTCGTCAGCCGCGCGCCCAGACCCGGTCCTTCGATTTCCGAGCGGCTCCCTTTGCCGGGAAACACGCTCCATACCTTCAGGACCACCAGGCCCGTCACGGCACCGGCCACATGCGCGACTTGCCCGCCCGGATTGGCCATCCGTCCCGGCGAGATGACTTCGAGCAGCAGCATTCCGATCATGATCATCCCGAAAACCCGGATCGGCATCGGGATGATGAAAAGAATCACCTGGATGTGCGGGAAAAATATCATCGCAGCCAGCAGAAGCCCATAACCGGAGCCGCTGGCCCCCACCAACGGCAAGGTGCGGAAATCCGGCTGGAGCCACGCCAGAACGAGGTACGCCAGACCGGCCATCACCCCGCAGATGAAATAGAACTGAAGAAACCGGCTCTGGCCGAAGTGTCGCTCGAACTCCGACCCGCAAACGTAGATCAGCAGCATGTTGATCAGCAGGTGGAATACGCCGCCGTGCATGAACATGTAGCTGACGGGCTGCCAGAGCATGAGCGACTCGATCCCGACCATGCTCAGGCCGAAGACGCGCAGGGACGTGTCCCCCGCGAAATTGCGCGACAGGACATCGAGAAAAAAGATCGCGACATTGGCGATGATGATCGCCAGGACGGCCGACGAAGGCCTGCGGAACTGGACCTGCATCCGCATCGGAGATTCGGGTTCGCTTGCATAGGGCCGATCGCGCCAGCTCATAGCGACATCACCTTCCCGTAATGATAGACATGCAACGCAGCGATGCTCTTGCCGTCGACGATTCGGCCGTCGAGCGTCGCGGCCAGGGCGCCGGACAGGGGCATCGTCTCGACGCGGATCTGCTCCGTCGCGTCGAGCCGCTGTTCCGTCCGCGACAAGCCCGTGGCCACGAAAGCATGCATCCGTTCATCCGTAAACCCCGGCGAAGTATAGAACCGCGCCAGCGGCACGATCCGTTCCGCCCGGTATCCGGTCTCCTCTTCAAGCTCGCGAGCCGCACAGGCGATGGGCTCTTCCCCGGCTTCCAGCGTGCCTGCCGGCAATTCGAGCAGCTCGCAGCCTACAGCGAAACGGTAATTGCGGATCAGGACGACCGTCCCGTCTTCGGCGAGCGGCAGGATCACCACCGCTCCCGGATGGACCACCAGCTCACGATGGACGACCCCGGCCGTCGGATGCGAATACGCGCGTCGTTGGACGGAAAATCGGCCCGTAGTCAACAGGGTGTCGTTCATGGCAGAGTTCGCCGGTCTCCTGTACAGCCGAGCATTATAGTCTCTTTTCTCACGCGCCCTCCAGCCGAACGCCCGTCAACGGAGTCACCCACCAAAGCCGGTGAATGGCTCATCGGCCTGAGCAGCCCCCTTCTTGCCGTTGGTCTCCTGAAAGCAGGATGGCTTCGAATCATTTACGGACGCGCTGTAACCTCCACGCTGCCATTTTGACGCGCTTATCGGGCGCTGCCGGGCTTGTTGGCTCGGCATATCCATTCTATAGTACCGGGAACGTGCAAAAAGCGATGCCGTCTCAGGGCGACACACCGACCTTCCCGGCCGATGGGGCTCACGGCGGACACGCCCCCGCACGACTCGCGCGATTCCTGGACAACACCGGGGGTCTGGGCATCGTACTCAACTTGTATGCTAGTATGTATCCAGGCGGCCTGCACCGCCCAGGGGCAGAAATTACAGACAGACGATCACCAACTGTGACCAGACGCATCACCATCCTCGGTTCGACCGGATCGATCGGTCAGAGCACCGTCCAGGTAGTCGACTCCCTGGGGTCGGATTATCGGGTCGTCGGCCTCTCCGGCAATCGCCGTTGGAGCGAGCTGCTCGACCAGTGCCGCCTGCTGCGACCTGCGGCAGCCGCTGTGGCTGACGATGCGAGCGCCGCAGCCATGCGCCCGCAACTCAACGGCCAGATGGATCTGCTGACCGGTCCCGAAGGGCTCGTCGAGATCGCGTCCCGGCCCGAAAGCGACTTCGTGGTCGCTGCCATCGTCGGAGCGGCGGGCCTTCGTCCGACACTCGCTGCCGTCGAGGCAGGCAAGGACGTCGGATTGGCCAACAAAGAGGCGCTGGTCATCGCCGGATCGCTGCTGATGCCCCTGGCCAAGCGCAAAAACGTGCGCATCCTGCCGATCGACAGCGAGCACTCGGCCGTCTTTCAGGCGATGGCGTCCGGCCGATCCGGCGAGATCCACAAAATCTATCTTACCGCCAGCGGTGGGCCGTTCCGGACCTGGTCGGCCGATCGGATCGCCCAGGCCACCCCGGAAGACGCACTCCGGCACCCCACGTGGGACATGGGGCCGAAAATCACGATCGACTCGGCCACCATGATGAACAAAGCGCTCGAAATCATCGAAGCATGCTGGCTTTTCGACCTGCCGCCCGACGCCATCGAAGTGCTCATCCACCCCGAGTCGGTCATCCACTCGATGGTCGAGTTCTGCGACGGTTCGGTCATCGCGCAGCTCGGCACGCCGGACATGAAGACGCCCATCCAGTACGCGCTGACCTATCCCCACCGGGCGACCGGCTGCGCGGAACGACTCGATTTTCACGCATTGCGGAAGCTCCACTTCGAGCCTCCGGACATGGACCGATTTCCCGCCCTGCGACTGGGGTACGAGGTCGCACGGGCCAAGGGCACAGCCGGCGCCGTCCTGAACGCCGCCAACGAACAAGCTGTCGCCGCTTTCCTGGAGGGGCACATTCCCTTCGGACGAATCGTAGAATTAACGGAACGCGTTCTGGATGATCACGTCGTGGATACGAACCCGACGCTGGAAACGCTACTGACGGCCGACGCATGGGCCCGTCAAGAGGTGAATCGATGCTTGAATGTTTGACCGTTTTTCTCGCGCTCGCTCACGTGCAGCCTTCCGCGCTCCCGACAGCCCACGCGATCGCCCCATTGGCTGTGCTCATGGACGTGTTCGGCACGTTCATGAACTATGCGCTCTTTTTTATCGGGTTCTCGATCGTCATTCTCTTCCACGAGCTGGGCCACTTCCTGGCAGCCAAGGCCTGCAAAGTCCGCGTCCATAAGCTTGCGCTCGGCTTCGGCAAGGAGATCGTCGGCTTCACACGCGGCGAAACGCGCTATTCGATCAACGCCCTGCCCCTCGGCGGCTACGTCAAGATGCTCGGCCAATCCGACTTCGACGATAAATCCGAGGAGCTCAGGTTCAAGGACGACCCGCGCGCGTTCACGAACAAACCGGTCGGCCTGCGGATGATCATCGTCTCGGCCGGGGTCATCATGAACCTCGCGTTCGCGGCCCTGGTCTTCATGCTCGTGTTCATGATCGGGATGCAATCGCTGCCCGCGGAGATCGGATGGCTTCAGCCGGGCAGCCCGGCCGAGCGCGCGGGTCTGCGGGTCGGCGATAAGATCCTGCAAGTCAACAACGACACGATCCGCGACCAGGATGATCTCCGCTGGACGATCGTTCTGGCCGACCCCGATGAGCCGCTGCACATTACCTACGAACGGACCGACCCGACGACCGGCGAGCGCAGCATCGAGCAGGCGACCCTTCGGCCCGAGATGAACCCGGACCAGAACGTCCTGCAGATCGGCGTGACGCCGCCCTTGAGCACGACCGTCGCGTACACGATCCCGGAACCGGCCTTGCCGTCCAAGGATCAGCCGCAGATCGGCGACCGGATCCTCGCGGTCCAGGGGGATGAAGTCCAGGACCTCTTCGAAGTCCATCAGGCCCTTGCTGCCAAGAAGGGCCGTTTCGTCGACATGAAGATCAACCGCCCCGTCGATCCGACCGAACAGGACCCCGAAGACTTCGAGGAACGCGTCGTTCATTGGCGGGCGAGCGTCGCCTTCGATGCACAGACCGGGCCCCGCGGCCAAAGGCAAGGCCATCTCCTCGGGTTGCTGCCGCGCGTCCGCCTCGGCCTGATCGAACCGGACAGCCGAGCCGAGCAGGCGGG
>PWPN01000231.1 GCA_003557125.1 Phycisphaerae bacterium
CCGAAGAGATGGAGCTGGCGTTGCCACGTGTCCGCGCGGGCGGACTCGTATCCGGTCCAATCCTCGATGCCCCCGAACCGATCAAGCAGGGACAGCCAATGGTCGGCCCGCTCGCCGGGCGTGTGGTTCGGATTCGTGTAGAGCCAGTGCTGGAAGGCATCGATCGTCGCCCCCCAGGGAAACAGCCATACGATCGATTCGAGCTGCTGCCGTCGTGCACGCACGAGGTCGGGACCGTCGTAAAAGGCGTCGAGCTCGTCGGCGGTGAGCAATTCCATGCCCATCGAAGCGACCTCGGCCATCTCCATGCCCGCATGGCGATAGGCAATGAGCGGATCCTCACGGCAGGCGAGGTAGTGGAAGGCATGGCCCGCCTCGTGCAGGAGCGTTTCCACGTCGCGATGCAGGCCGACCGCGTTCATGAAGATGAAGGGGTGGCGGCTCTCGTCGAACGAGCTCTGGTAGCCGCCCGGCGCCTTGCCCTTGCGGCTGTCCAGGTCCATCCAGCCGGCCTCGACCATCGCGTCGAACTGCTTGCCGAGCACGGGATCGAGGCGGTGAAAGATCCGCGAACATTTCCGGGGCAGCTCGGCCGTGTCCTCGAAAGGAACGAGCGGCGGACGGCCCTGCGGGTCCACAGCAAGGTCCCAGGGACGCAACGGCGAGACGTTCAGCCGTGCGCGGCGGCGCTCCTGGAGCTTGCGATAAACGGGAACGACGCAACGGGCGACAGCCTCATGAAAAGCCTCGCAGTCGGTCGGCGTATAGTCGAAACGATCGTACGCACGGAACTGGTAGTCGCGAAAATCGGCCAGGTCCGCGTTGCGCGCGATCCGGTCGCGAAGGGCGATCTGCGCGTTGAAGAGCTCTTCGATGCGGTCGCGATCGGCTGCCCGGCGGTTCGAGGTGAGTTCCCACGCCTGTTGGCGCACCCCGCGATCGGTCTGCTCGAGATAGCGTGCCATCTGCGGGAGCGTCTGCTCGCGGCCTTCGAACTCGACGGTCATCGCGCCGCAGATCTTCTGGTACTTCTGAAAAAGCGTGCGATCCTCGGTATGGAGCGGGACGTTCGCGTCACGAAACAACGCCACGGCGGCGGCGGTGCTGCGATCGAATACGAAATATCGCTGACGGTCGAGCCCGTCGCGTGCGGGCGATGCGACATACTTTTCCCGCAGCTTCTGCCAGCGCACCTCGCACCGGGGATCGATCTGCTCGATGAAATAGAGGTAGTCCGCCTCGATCCGCGGATCGTCCGTATGGCAGGTCGACGCGACATACCGCCTGGAGGACTCTTCCGACAGGCACGAGGCCAATTCGCTCTGGTCGATCAGCCACTGCTCGAGCGCCTCGGCGGTGTCCGTCACGCGCGCATCGAGTGCGTCGAACAGCGGTTCGATCTGCGACCAGTCGCCCATGTCGGCATTTTTCGGAACGAACGTTCGTGTGCGGGGTGTGTCATCCATGGCGTCCACCGTGGTTGAGAAACGGAGAGCCCGTCCCAGTGCGATCTAATCCCACTGTGACGGTGAAACGTCACCTTGCGAATCGAGCAGGTCTCAGAGGTCACGGGCCGTGGCGACGGCGGTCTCGAATACGATGCGACCATCCGGGAGTCCGTTTTGCCAGCGCGTCCACGTCGGGTGCTGCGTGCCGTGCATGTAGCGCTCGGGGTGCGGCATCAGTCCGAGAATTCGACCCGTCGCATCCGTCAGACCGGCGATGTGCAGCTCGCTTCCGTTCGGGTTGATCGGGTAGCCGCCCGGCTCACCATGCAGGTCGCAGTAGGTCAGCGCGATGTGACCCTGCTCGACGAGCTGATGGCGGACCATGTCGCCGGCTGTGACGAGCTTTCCCTCGGCATGCGCGATGGGCATCGCCAGAATCGTGTCGTTCGGCAGAAAAGCCGATGCCCGCTGAGTGATATGCAGGCAGACCCAGCGATCCTCGAACCGCGCCGAATCGTTCTGCGTAAGCGTAATAGGCTGGGAGAGTGCGACGCCGTTCGCCGATTCGTCTGCCGCGGACCCGCCGGGCAAAAGGCCCGCTTTCACAAGCACCTGGAACCCGTTGCAGATGCCCAGTACGAGTTTGCCCGCTTCGATAAAGGACGCGATGGCCTCGGAAAGGTAGCGGATGACTTGGACGGCGAGTATTTTACCCGCTGAAATATCGTCACCGTAGCTGAACCCGCCGGGAATCGTCAGGATCGAAGCTTCCTGGAGACGGTCGGGGTGGGCGATCAGCTCACGCACGTGAACGCGTTCGACGTTGGCACCGGCCAGTTCCCACGCGTGGGCGGTCTCCTGGTCGCAATTTGTGCCGGCTGTCCGTAAAATGATAACTTTAGGGCGACTCATGGTCGCAGAAGTGTAGGGCACTTGGGCCGCGTCTGCAACGTCGGCGGGTTCAACCGCCCTGAGCAACGACCTGGAACACATCCTCGGAAACGCAGGAGACGGCTTGTGAAATCACGCAGGGCACGTGGCATCGTGTGGATCCTGGCGGTGGCAGCTTGCCTGATCGGGGGCGGCGCCAGCGCCTATCTGACCTACGAATACGTCCAAATCGCACCGCTGGGCCCGCAACTCGATACACCCGGCGAGGAGGCGACCGAAGAGCAGGGCGACGCACCGGATGCCGAAATCGCCGGCGACGACGAACACGGGCTGATGGATCGGATCTGCACCGCTTATGCGACGTGGAGTTGCGAGCAGGTCAGCCAGAGCCCTTACGGCCGATTCCCCTTCCACAGCACGCCGCCCCAGCCCGGATTGCCGACGGCTGAGTTGGGATTGATCTATTTCATCTTTGCACTGACCTGGTTGGTCATGGTGGGCATCCCCAGCCCGTCCCGCTGGTGGCTCCACGGTTTCTTCGCGAGCGTGACCGCCTTCGGGCTCGGTTTCAGTATTCTGCTCGAATACCTCATGTGGTTCAGGCTCGATTTCCGATGCCCGTTCTGCATCATCGCCCATGTCGCGGTCGCGGTCGTCTTCGTCGCTGTCCTGCTGTTGTGGCCGGAGAGCAGTGAAAGCAACCCGGGACGTGCAAACAAGGATAAAAACAAAGACAAGGACGCCAAACACGCCCGGGCGAACAACCCCGGCAGATCGTCCGGAAAGCCGCACCCCTCCGCGCGGGTCGTCTTAGCCACGCTGGTCGTCGTGCTGCTTGCGGTCGGTTTTCAACGACAAACGTGGCGGACCATCACCCTGCACCGCTTCGGCAAGACGATGGCCGGCGATCAGTGCCAACGCGAGCTGCAAGGGCAGCGGTGGCTCGTCAACCACTGGCAGGAGCGATTCCGCCAATACGACGACCGCTGGCAGAACGTCGTGATGAACTACAGCCTCGAACCGGTCATCCCCTTGGAGACCGACGGCGAGCCGTTCTATGGGGATCCGGACGCACGGCACACGATCGTGCTGTTCAGCGGGCCGCAGTGCCCTGCCTGTGCCAGGCTCGACGAGATGCTCCACAACCGCGTGCTGGCTCTGGCCGAGCCGTACGGCGGAGCGAAAATCATCTACAAACATTGGCCGATGAACACGGACTGCAACGATAAGGTAAGCCGGACCACGCATCCGCAGGCCTGTCTGGCGGCCCGGGCGATGGAGGGCGCCAATATCGTCGGCGGTCGCGAGAAATTCTGGGAGATGCTCGATACGATCGTCAAGAACCGCGCGCGTCTCAGGACGGCTGACAAGCAATGGTTCATCACGCTTGCCCGACGCATCGGGCTCGATCCGCTCGCGTTCGCGCAGGCGATGGACAGCGAACAGGCCACGGCGCGCATTCAAGCGCACATCGAGGAGTCGCAGAATCTCGGCGTCGGCGTGCTCACCGGCCGCGATCTCGAGCGGATGAAGGTCAACTCGACCCCGACGGTGTTCGTGAACAACCGCCCGCTCCGTACGACGCGCCACCTCCGCGCCTGGCAGGAAATCTTCAGGCGGTTCCCGCCCCAGGATGCCAGCGTGGCGAGCGGGACGGAATAAGGCGGTCGCCGGGGGAGTGCGACACAAAGAGCCGCAGGCTTTGACCCGCAGGCTTTGACCCGCAGGCTTTGACCCGCAGGCTTTCAGCCTGCGCGGTTCTCCATCGAGTGTTAGCGCTGCATAATCGTGAATGTTCATTTGCCCGAATGGTTCGAAGGCCTGGAGGCATGACATGCCACAACGCACGATCCGGGGTGTGACGATCGAATGCGTTCAGGGCGACATCGCCAACCAGGCGGACATGGACGCGGTGATCAATGCCGCCAACGCACGGCTGGTGATCGGCGGGGGCGTAGCCGGTGCGATCCACCGTGCAGCCGGGCCGGGCCTCGAAGCCGAGTGTCGGCCTTTGGCTCCGATTCGGCCGGGAGAAGCGGTCATCACCGGCGCGCACAACCTGCCCAACCGCCACGTCATTCACTGCCTCGGCCCGGTATATGGGGTGGACGAACCGGCCGACGAATTGTTGTCATCCTGTTACCGCAACGCGCTGCGATTGGCAGAGGAAAATCGGCTCCGATCCGTCGCCTTCCCAGCCATCTCGACCGGCGTCTTCGGCTACCCTGCCGAACCGGCTGCCCGTGTGGCCTTCCGTACCATCCTGGACAGCCTGGAAAATCTGTCGTCGGTCACGCACATCCGCTTCGTGCTGTTCAACGACGCTGACCGCAAATTGCACGACCGGATGCTTCAGGAACTGGCCGGACCGGAAAGCTGAAACGCTCTCTTCGGATCGGTACCGCGGGGGTACTTAAAGCCTGACACGAACTTACTACCCCTGGGTAGATAGCTCAGCCTACACTGCACAGCACGGATGCCGTTGGTCTAGTGGCGCATCCCCCTTGTGGCCTCTTAGAAAAAAGCTACACTGACCATACATGGTCAGGCTTGGGGAACTCTATGGGCTTCGAGCGATCTCTCAAAGGCACTTCGCGTAAACCGGCAACCGCCACCCGTACCCGTGCGACGGAATCCGAACTATTCTGTCATCATAAGGGCGACAGATTCTTGCTTCAGAATGATCCCGGATCGCATGCACCTTACTGCGTGATAAGTAGAGAGCGTATCGCTGGAGATGATGAGACCCAGTGTCATTCAGTCCCAATGTAGTTATCATGAACGGATGACAGAGTGCAGAGTTATGACACCTTCACTTAAGCTATATGAGTAATCCGCATGGCAAAGCACAAACCCTCTGATCGCGTGGGCGACGAGATGCCGCCGTCGTCACCCGTTCCCAGGAAATCCATCCCCAAAATCCCCACGGAAGTTCCGGGGCTCGATGAAATCCTGCAAGGCGGGCTGCCGGCGCAAAAGACGACCCTTATCAAGGGCTCGGCAGGCAGCGGCAAGACCGCCCTGGGGATGGAGCTCCTCTACCGTTTCGCCATGAAAGGCGATCCGGTGATTCTCGTCACCTTCGAAGAAACCGCCGAGGCTGTCCGGCAGAATGCATTGGCGCTCGGCTGGGACTTCGCCGCGCTGGAGGCTGCGGGCAAATGCTTCATCTGGAAGGCGGAGATCGACCGGCGGGCGGCCGCCAGCGGTGATTTCAATATCGATGCGATGCTGGCTGTGATCAAAGGCATTGCGGATCGGATTAACGCCAGTCGGATCATGATCGATGCCATCGACGTGCTGTTGCATGTATTCGACGACCCGTCCAAGGAGCTCAACGAGCTTCATCGTCTGCACGATTGGCTGGTCGAGAATCAATTTACAGCGCTGCTGACTGCCAAGATTTTCGATCCATCGGGCAAATCGTCTCATTACGACATGCTCGACTACATGGCCGACTGTGTCGTGCTGTTGGATTTGCGCGTCCTCAACCAGGTTACGACACGCCGCATGCGGGTGGCCAAGTACCGCGGCTCGGGCTTCTGCTCCAACGAATACCCCTACCTCATCACGGAGGGGGGGAACGTCTTCATGCCGGTCACCGCGATGCAGCTTTCTCACAAACCGCTCGTCGATAAAGTCAGCAGCGGCCACGAATCGCTCGACGAGGCGCTCGGCGGCGGCTTCTTTCGGTCCTCCGGCATCCTGATCGCAGGACCGACCGGCAGCGGCAAGACCACGCTCGCTGCAACTTTCGCCCAACACGCATGCGGTCGAGGCGAGAAAGTCCTCTATATCAGTTTTGAAGATTCGCAGGAGGCGATCATCAGTGCCATGTCATCGCCCGGCATCGACCTGAGCTCCGCGGCCGAGAGCGGGCTCCTCGAGTTTCGGACGATCATGCCGGAAGCCCTCGGCCCGGAAGAGCATCTCTACAAGGTGCGCCGATGCATCGAACGCTTTCAACCCGAACACCTCATCATCGATGCGATTTCCGCGTGCAATCGCATGGGCAGCGAACAGGCAGCCTACGATTTCCTGGTTCGCCTGGTCGATACCTGCAAGCGTCGCGGACTCACCTGCCTGATGACCAACCAGCTCGAATACA
>PWPN01000288.1 GCA_003557125.1 Phycisphaerae bacterium
CTTCAGCAGGACAGCAATGGCATGGCAGTGCCCTGAGCGGAAGCACGGTCTCCATCACGCTCAGGGGGCAGGCTGGATGGCACGAAGTTTGTCTGCGAACTCGTTGACGATGAAGTCGGGCGTCGAAGCGCCGGCCGCGATACCGGCCACCTTCGCACCGTGCACCATCGCCGGCTCGAAGGCTTCCCAGGTCTCGAGGTGGTACGTCGCGACGCCTTCTTCCCGACACAGCCGTGCGAGCTCCTGCGTGTTGGCCGAGTGAAGGCCGCCGAGGATGAACATCACGTCCACCTCGCGCGCGAGCTCGACGGCTGCCTCCTGACGACGGACGACTTCGAGACAGAGCGTGTTAACGACCTTGAGTTCGCGGAAGGGGCGACCGGCGATCAGGCCGATCATGTTCGCGACGTGCTCGGGGGCGTGCGTCGTCTGGGCGACGATCCCGAGTTTCGCCCGGAGCGGAAGCTTGGCGTCGAGGTCATCGCCCTTGTCGATGACGATGACGTCGGGCGCGTACCCGATGACGCCCTGGACCTCCGGATGGTTTTTGTCGCCGATCATCACGACGCGGTAACCTTCTTCATGCAACTGGCGCACGACGGACTGGGCGCGTTTCACGAGCACGCAGGTGGCATCGACGATGTTGATCTTTCGTTGCTCGGCCCGCGCGTAGACGTCGGGCCCTACGCCGTGCGAGCGGATGAGGACGGTTGTGCCCTCTTCGAGCTGGTCCAGATCGCCCGACTGATCGAGGCCGGCACGTTCAAGGTTTTCGACGACCTGGCGGTTGTGAATGACGGGGCCCAGCGCGACGATCTTTCCCGGTTCGTTCGCGTTGAGCGCGCGCTGAGCCGTCTCGATGGCGTCCTCGACGCCGAAACAGAAGCCGTATTTGCGGGCGAGCCGGACTTGCATCGTACCTCTTTTCTGCGAATCGCACGGAACTTGACGCCACGCAACGTCCCGGGGTTTCTGTACCGGAACGATCGGCGAACGAGACGCCCCCGATCGATGTTCATATTAGGCAGTCGTGGAGTCGCGATCCAGTACGTGGGTGGTACGGGCATCTTGCGTTGGCGCGATCCAGTACGGGTGGTACGGGCATCTTGCCCGTTGACGCGATGTTTCCCCCGACGGGCGAGACGCCCGTACCACCCTGGTGAGCCCGTGCACACAGGCCATCCCTGACATGGGTTGCATGAAACCGTTCGGCGGAGTGTCGCGGAAACGCTACTTGCGAAAATGCTTGGAACGGGGCTTCCAGTAGGAGGGGTCGGAGTTGTTCTTTCGACCGCGACGTCGGGCGGATGGCTGTTCGGAGTCAGGCCCGGAGGATTCGTCGAAGAGCGCATCCTGGGCGTCGGATTTTTCGAGTTTGGGGGCTGCCTGAAGCTCGCGGAGCCGGTCCCGCAGCTGGGCCGCACGTTCGAAGTCGAGTCGCTCGGCCGCTTCGAGCCTCTCCTTTTCGAGCATGGCGATCATTTCGGTGCGATCGTACTCCTGCTCGCTGGCACGCACAGCCTCGCGTGCGATCTTTCGGCCGGCGATTTCCTGGGTGAGGGTGTCGCGGATGGCCTTGCGAATCGACTCGGGGGTGATCCGGTTGTCTTCGTTGTACTTCAACTGGATCGCGCGACGGCGGTCGGTCTCGTCGATCGCCCGTTGCATGCTCGGCGTCACCTTGTCGGCATAGAGAACGACCTCGGCGTTGACGTTGCGGGCGGTGCGGCCGATCATCTGGATGAGCGATGTTTCGCTCCTCAAAAAGCCTTCCTTGTCCGCGTCCATGATGGTCACGAGCGAGACTTCCGGCAGGTCGAGCCCTTCGCGCAGCAGGTTCACGCCGACGAGCACGTCGAACGCGCCGCGACGCAGGTCGTTGAGGATCTCGACGCGCTCGAGCGTATCGATCTCGCTGTGGAGGTAACGCCCCCGAAAGCCGCGCTGATCGATGTAGGCGGAGAGGTCCTCTGCCAAGCGCTTCGTGAGCGTCGTGACGAGGACGCGTTCACCGGCTGCGACGCGCTTGTCGATGCGTTCGAGCAGGTCGGGTACCTGGCCTCGCGCCGGGGCGACGTGGATGACCGGATCGACCAGGCCGGTCGGCCGAATGATCTGTTCGACGACCTCGCCGCCGCACTTTTCGAGCTCGTACGGCCCGGGCGTCGCACTGACGAAGAGCACGCGGTTCCAGAGCTCCTCGAACTCCTCGAAACGCAACGGCCGATTGTCGAGACAGGACGGCAGCCGGAACCCATGCTCGACGAGGACTTCCTTGCGGCTCCGGTCGCCGGCGAACATCGCGCGCAGTTGCGGGATCGTCACGTGCGACTCGTCGAGGATGAGCAGGTAGTCGTCGGGGAAATAGTCGATGAGCGTGTAGGGCCGGGTTCCCGGAGGCGTCCCGTTGAAATGTCGGCTGTAATTCTCGATGCCGCTGCAATAGCCGACCTCGCGGATCATTTCGAGATCGTACTTGGTCCGGGCGAGCAGACGCTGGGCCTCGAGCAGCTTGCCGAGCCGACGCAGCTGCTGAACGCGGAGATCGAGCTCTTCCTGGATCGTTCGGAGCGCCGACTCGATGCGCTCTTCCGGCATCACGTAGTGGACGGCCGGGTAAATGAAGATCTGCTCCTGGCCTGTAAGCGTCCGGTCCGTCAGCGGGTCGATGATGTCGATCCGTTCGATCACGTCGCCGAACATCTCGATGCGGTAGGCGAACTCCTCGTCGGCCGGGAAGCACTCGACGACGTCGCCGCGGACGCGGAAGGTGCCCCGGCGGAAATCGATGTCGTTGCGCTTGTACTGAAGCTCGACGAATCGCCGCAGCAGCTCGTCCCGCTCGATGCTCTGGCCGACGTTCAGGCCGATGACGCTGCGCTTGAAGTCCTCCGGAGAGCCGAGGCCGAAAATGCACGAGACCGAGGCGACGATGACCGCGTCTCGCCGGGCGGCCAACGAGCTGGTCGTGCTGAGCCGCAACCGGTCCAGGTCGTCGTTGCGCGAGGCATCCTTTTCGATGTAGATGTCGCGCTGGGGGATGTACGCTTCGGGCTGGTAATAGTCGTAGTAGCTGACGAAATACTCGACGGCATTCTCGGGGTAAAACTCACTGAACTCTTCGTATAGCTGTGCAGCAAGAGTTTTATTGTGGCTGATTATCAGGGCCGGGCAGCCAAGGTTGCGGATGACATGGGCCATCGAAAAAGTCTTGCCCGAGCCGGTCACGCCGAGGAGGCACTGGTATTTCTGGCCCGCCTGGAAGGCATGGGTGAGTTTTTCGATTGCCTGCGGCTGATCGCCTCGCGGCTCGAACGGGCTTTGGAGGTCGAATTCGGGCATTTCGTGTGTTTCCAAGCGGGCAACGTCCGGCATGTGCACAGCCTGCGTCGTTTCTACGTTCCGTCGACTCGCCGGCATCACGTCGGGCCGTGTTGCGTCTATTCGTTCCATCCTATGCTGTCGTGGGGAGCCGTTCAAACACCGGCCGACCGGGCGAGGTGGAAGGGGCTCGCCCGTCAAGGTATGTGAGACCGGGTGTCACTGGCGGTTTGCCCGCCAGTGTTGTTCCTGCACGAACGTCCGCCACGGGGGGCGGACGCTACAGGAGGGCTGTCGGCCCAACGGGCAAGATGCCCGTACCACCCCCGGAGGGGGACAGGTCGGCCCAACGGGCAAGATGCCCGTACCACCCTGAACAGAAAGGCCTACCTGTCATGTAAGGCCTACCTGTCATGGACCCTGGCCGAGTTGATCGAGGGCGCCTTGTCCAATCGGCCCGGATACGATACGGTGCCGCTTTGCGTTAAGTGCCGTTAAGGTTGCGTTATGGGAGCGTGAGCCGTGAGTGTTTTCGATCGTTTCGAGGAGTCGCCGTTCGGGCCGCTTGGCGAGCACATGCGCGAGGTCAAGGAATGCGTGGCCCTGGTCGAGCCGATGTTCCGGCGCGTTCAGGCACGTGATTACGAGGGTCTTCGCGCGATCACCCAGCAGGTCTTCAAGCTCGAGCACCAGGCTGACCAGATCAAGAACGAGATTCGCCGTCGGATCCCGAAGAGTTTTTACCTGCCGATCTACCGCGGGGATCTCCTGGCCTATCTGAAGCTCCAGGACGACATGGCCGACTCCGTCGAGGACGTGGGCGTGCTGCTGACGATCAAGAATCTCGAGATGCCCGAGGCGATGGCTGAGCACATCATGGAGCTCGTCCGCAGCGTGCTGACCGTGTGTGAGTATCTTTTCCAGTGCACCGACCAGCTCACGAACCTCGTGGAAGAGGATTTCGAGGGGCCTCGCTGCAAGGAGATACTGGACCTTGTCGCCAAGGCCGAGCATGCCGAATGGCGGGCCGACAAGGCTCAGTACACCGCTTCTCAGAAACTTTTCAGCCTCGAGGACGAAATCCGGGCGACGGACATCATGCTCTGGTCGAGCGTCTTACAGCAGCTCGGCAAGCTTGCCAACCAGGCGGACAACACGGCCGAGCGACTTCGCCGCATGCTGGTTCACTGATGCCCCCGGCGGAGCGGCAGGGCGCATCGGCGTCCTTGTGAGCCGGGTTGCTCGACGAGGGAGAGGGAGCCCCCACGCAGCCGACTTCCGCGGGGGGTGCGAATATTCCGACACAAAATGTGGAGCTTCCGCGTGATCGGAGAAGTCCTGGCGACAACGCCCGACGGTATGTCTACTTTCCTGATGGCCAGCGCCATACTGGCTGTGATCATGCTGATGTGGGATACCGTGGAGGTCGGGCGCAACGACGCAGCGAATCTCGTGAACGCAGTTTTCGGTGCGCGTGTTTTGTCGCGCACGGCGGCCATCTGGGTCGCGGGGGCGGGCGTCGTCCTCGGTGCGGTCGCATCTTCGCCCGTGATCGAAACGGCTCGCCGTCGGATCTTCGAACCCACCATGCTCGACACGATCGAGAAAGCGGTGGCCATCTATGTGGCTGTCTACATCGTCGATACGGTTCTGCTTTACGGCTACTCCGCTTTCGGCATGCCCGTCAGCACGACGGCCCTGCTTGTGTTCGAACTGCTCGGGGCTGCTTTCGCACTGGGCGGGTTCCAGATCGTTTACTGGGACAAGGCCGGCGAGGTCGTCTCCGCGATCATCCTCTCGATCATCATGAGTGGGATCGCAGCCTTCATGATTCAAAGGGCGCTACGCGGTGCGATACGCGACCGCGGGGATCAATTATCGACCTTGCTGATGCACGGTGGATGGGTCGGCGGAGGGGTGCTGGCCGGGCTCACGTACTTCATGCTCGTGAAGGGGATGAGCGGGATCGCCGTGATCCAACGCCTCAACGCATGGCTGGACGAACTTACCTTCGGAACGGGCTGGGTCATCATCACCTTATGGGCGGTGTACGCGGTACTCGTGCACATGTCGCTGGTCATTTTCCGCAAGAAAGCCGCCCAGTGGCTGTTTCCGGGGCTGGTGATTCTGGGCACCGCCTGCATGGGGTTCGCCTTCGGGCAGAACGACCTGGCCAACTGTGCCGCGCCGGGCTTGTCTGCGCTGACACTCATATGGCACTACGAGGAAGGCGTCAAATACGCGACCGGCGTCCCGATCGCCTGGTACATGCTGCTGTTCGCCGGGGGCCTGCTCCTGCTCGGCATGACGACCAAGAACGCCGCTCGAGTGACCCGTTCCCAGATCCACACCGGCAGCATGTCGCATAACGTCGCATTGTGGGCACCCCGGTGGTGCATCCGGCTGGCGCGCGCATTGCTCAAACTGAAAAGCAAAGCGCCCGCCCTCGCGCCGCCTCCCGTTCGTACGCGCGCCGGCAAGGCGATGCACTACGACCCGCTCCGGGCATGCACCATCCTGTCGGTGTCGGCCTGCGTCATTGCGACGGCTTCGGGGTTAGGCTTGCCCGTCTCGACGACCTACGTCGCCTTCGCTGCGGTCGTAGCCACGGGGATGGCCGATCGGATCATGCACCGCGGAGACGCCGATCTGAAACTCGCGCGCACGATCTGGGTCGTCTTCAGCTGGTTCACCGCCGCATTGATCGCCGCCGTGGCGGCCGGCATCATCTGCCTGATCGTCTATCACCTGGGCATCTTCGGGATCATCGTCGGGATCGGCGGGAACCTTACGGTACGCACCATTCTCAAACGGCGGGGCGATGCTCAGGAGATCCTCGTGCGCGAACAGTCGCGCGACCGAATGCACCCCGAGCGTTACACCGATTACGATGGGTAAGGCCTTCACTGGCGGACAAGCCGCCCGTGGCACCCAGCGCATTCGACCGCGCGGGCTGAAGCCCGCGGCTCGTTAGCCATCGTCGACGGGCGAGCCGCCCATACCACCCTGCAGCGCCCGCCCCCCCGTGGCGGACGTCCTCGAATTGCGTTTGGAGCGCTCAGGCAACCGGATATCGCACTGGCGGACAAGCCGCCAGTGGC
>PWPN01000037.1 GCA_003557125.1 Phycisphaerae bacterium
CCTGCTCTTCGCCGCCGGGGTAGTAGCCCGTGCCGACCATCATCTCGTCGCGTACGAGGACCGGGACCATGAGCTGCTGAAAACCGCGTTCGACCATCAGGTCGACCGCCAGTTGGAGCACCGCCCGGTGCAGGGCGGCCCCGTCGCCGCGGAGCACGTAGTTACGCGTGCCGGCCAGTTTGACGCCGCGCTCGATGTCCAGCATGCCAAGCTCTGTCATGAGCACCACGTGATCTTTGGCCTGGAAACCGAACTCGGGCACCTGGCCGACGCGGCGCAGCTCGGCATTTTCGGTGTCGTCCGCGCCCAGGGGTACGTCGTCGGCCGGCGGCTGGGGGACGGTCAGCAGGGCTGCTTCAAACGCGGCGTTCACGTCGCGCGCTTCGTCTTCGAGCGTTTTGACGCGCTCCTTGATGCGGGCGACCTCGTCCATGAGTTCCTGGGCTTCGGCTGCAAGCTGGGTAGACGTTCGACCGTTGGCGACGGCCTGCTGATACCACTTGGATTTCGGGTTCCGATAATGGCCGATCTGACTGCTCAGCTCGTTCTGGCGGTGCTTGAGGTCGTCGAGCTCTTTCTGCAGTGCGCGTCGGCGATCGTCCAGCGAGCACAGCGCGTCGATGTCGCAGGCGACCTTCTTGTTCGTGCCGGCTTTCTTGAAACGGTCCGGATCCTCGCGTATCCATTTGATATCGATCATGCCGATGCTCCCTGAGGTCGTTCAACGGCGTCGCGTCGCTCATCCTGTGAATCGGGTTGCCAAGCCGATGCGGTCATCCCAGAATGCGAGGCTTTGCTTTTGTAAGCGTATGAATCTGCCGTTCCTGCCCCCCCTTGGCAAGATCTTCCGGCCATCTTTACCATCGGCTCGTCTGGTGCATGGGCTGTGCATGAAAAACGCCCTGAGCGTCATGCGCGCGCCTCAGGGCGTGGGTCGATATCGTGCGAGCCGCATCACGTCCGGGAGGACTCGAACCTCCAACCTTCTGGTCCGAAGCCAGATGCTCTATCCAATTGAGCTACGGACGCGCATATTTACTGCCCATCGGAATCCGCTGGGATCCGAGGCTCTTTTCCGCGTTTCCGACTTTCAAGCGGTTGGTGCGGTTCTCGAACGATCATCCGCCGGCCCGGGCTGCATGGATTGGGTTGCGTATCGGATGCCGTCCGAAGGTCGCCAGTTCCTGAGCACCGGCCCGCGAGGCGGTCGGTCAGGTGCCCGTGTAAGGCAACAGAGCCAGGAAACGCGCCCGTTTAAGCGCCTGGCCGATGTCCCGCTGCTCCTGGGCGTTGGTTCCCGCCCGCTTGCGAGACATGATCTTGCTGCTGGCAGTCATGAACTTGCGCAGCAGCTCGACCTCCTTATAGTCCACGACGGGACCTGTCCAATCCTTCGTGGCGCGCTCGGGAAAGCGGCATTTGCTGCCGCCCCGTCGTCGTTTGTCGCCTGCTTTGCTCATGAACGATCTACTCCTGCCTCTTGTAGGGCCTTGCCGTGCTGCTGTTCGTCGACGACTTCGGACTCTTCCAGAAGCATGATCGGGATGCCTTCCCGAATGGGATACCGTCGGCGCGTCGCCGGGTCCGTGCTGTAGAGCCAGTCGTCCACCTGGACAAGCCGAGCATGCGATTCCGGGCATACCAGGATGTTCAGCAGTTCGGGATCCAGGGGTTCAGTCATCTCGGGAACCTTCATGCAAGAAAATAC
This sequence comes from Phycisphaerae bacterium, assembly GCA_003557125.1. Taxonomy (GTDB): domain Bacteria; phylum Planctomycetota; class Phycisphaerae; order UBA1845; family PWPN01; genus PWPN01. Next base: position 1,709 of record PWPN01000037.1, read on the forward strand.
CACCGGCCAGCCGCACGGCTGCCCGCTGAACGGTGAACACCACAGAATAACCGGCCCTGGCCGCACGATCAAGGCCGATCGAGCCTGAATTAGCGAATGGCAGGGACGTCCAGACCTGATGGAGTATGGCTGTATTTTATGAGCGACGCCTTCGCCCGGGAATGCCGACAGCTCGGCCAGTGCGGGAAGCATTCAGGCTGTTCCACTGTTCAGGGCTGTTCAGGCTGTCGGTTGGCTCGTGGCGGCCGGCTGGCTTTGGGGGCTGCCGTGCAGGCTGGGGTTCGGGTATTCCTGCAAGCTGCTGGCAGGCACCGGTTGCGGTTCGCGCACATGCCTCCGTTGTCGGGCTTCCTGAATGATGGAGGGGGGGAACTTTTCGAGGCGTTTGCGGGCTGCGACGAAGTCCGGATTGGCTTCAAGGGCTCTCTGGAAAGCCCGCGCTGCCTCGACGTCGCGAGACCGCGATTGGTACATCAGCCCCATATTGAAATGAGCGCTGTCGGGTGGCAGGGCGGCCTGGAAATGCTCCAGCGCCTCCTCGAAACGATCCTGCTGGGCCAGGGCCATCGCGAGATTCACGTGCGCGCGATCGAAGGACGGGTTGATCTCCAGCGCCTTGCGAAACATGGCAATGGCCTGCTCCCAGCGCTTTTGCAGCGTATGACAGAAACCGAGATTGTTGTAGAGATGCGCTTGCTCGGGGGCGATGGTGATAGCCTGCTGGTAAATCTTCTCCGCTTCGTTGTGCTGTCCGGCGCGGATGTAGATGTTGCCCAGCCGGTTGTAGGCTTCGATGGTTTTCGGATCGACCGCGATGGCCCGCTGGTACTGCTCAGCCGCGAGTGCGAGCTGCCCCTGGCTCTCATGGAGTCGGCCGGCAGCCAGGTGCGTTTCCGGGAGGATGTCACGAGGCCTCAATTCCTCATCGGGCCCGTCATCCAGCGACCACTGCCGGTCGCGACCGCCCGGCGTCGACTCGCAACCGATCGAAACGATGGCCGCCAGTGCGGCAAACGCAGTGCAGATGAAAAACGATCGGCCTCGCATCACCTGTGCCCCCTTCGGATGAAACCGCTCAATTCGCATGATTTTCGGACGTTATTCGGAAAAAGCCGGTCCCTCCAGTAGCTGCACTGCAGGGACCGGCGTGCTTTTCGTGTGGTTTGGGTCACCTTACAACGACCCGGGAATCAGGCTGTGTGGCTCACGGCCCGCTCAGCGTCATCGAGCCGCAACCGTATCCGGGCTGGTGCCGGCCCCGCAGGTCGATGCGCCGTGGCGGCTGCTGTTTCGCACATCGATCGCTTCGGAGGCATCCATGCCTTCACCGCCTGCCATGGCCAGGACGACTTCGAAGCTGTCACCTTCCACGCCCTCGGCCAACAGGAAATCCCTGATCTGCTCGACGCGTTGCTGTACGAGTTGGTCGGAATCCCGGAAGCCGGTGTAATGCACCGTGCCCCCGTACACCTTCAGGAGTGGGGCCATCCGTTTGAGCTTTCGTGCACCCGTGCCGTTCAGCTCGAACTGGCGCGGGACGAAATGCCCGGCCGAGACCGACATGTCCTCCAGGATCGCGTTGTCCGTCATGGTGAGGAACGGATCCTGAAGTTCACTCGGTCGCTCCGCAGCGCCCTGAGGTGGTGCGTTGAGCCGTTGGACGTTCTCCTGGCACCCTGCCGCCAGCAGCGACAGGACCAGAAGCCCGCCGGAAACCGCGCATGCCACTTTCCTTACTTTTTGCTTGCTTTCCGCCATGTACCCTCCTTCTTGTCATAGGGTCCGCACGTGCGATCCATCCGAGGCATCCCCTTTCGTTGAAGGAAATATCGGATATATTTTGAGAAGGAGTTGCCGATTAACCGAAAAACACTCACGACATGTTTTGAAGCAGGCTGACAGGTGCGTGATTATCGGACGTCACGCCCTGTCCCATGTGGCATTTCACGCCACGCAGGCCCCTGTAGAAGGCTAATTCTGACGGATTAGCCCATTCTTTCGTGCAGGCCACGTCCCATAGGGATAGATCGCATTAATATTTTTAAGAAGTACGGCGGGCAGTTCCGATAGCCTTCCCGGCCGGCGGAAAAGACCCTCAACGGCGGTTGCGATAGAGGTTCGGATCGACCACCGCGAGCATGGCATCCGTGTCGAGATTGCCGTCCAGAAACGCATTGATCGCCTCGATCGTCGGCACGGGGTTCTGGATGGTGTCGTTGTAATTGACATGCAGCATCTGGAAGTTCCGGTGCGTGTCCAGGTAGTGATCGACCTTGTCGAGCTGTGCCTGGAACATGGCGATAAGCTTGTCCTCGGCCAGGTCGCCGACGGGTTTGCCGCGCCGTTCGAGCATGCGGTTCTGCGAGGCGATGACCTCGGGCAAGTGGCGGCGCATGAAGACGACGCGGTAGGCATGGTCGTCCGGCAGATCGAGCAGCAGCATGTGGACCATTTTGACGACCTTGCCGGGCGCGTCGTTCAGCCAGGAGGGATCCTGTCGGGTCTGTTTGACGGGTTCGAACTCGTAGTAGCCCTTGGGGTTATCCACGTCGGCTTTGCGGACGTGATCGACCAGGGCCGGGATGACTCCCTTGTCGATCATCTGCATCATCATCGAGGTGCCCGAACGCGGCAGACCGGAAACGATAGTGACATAATCACGTTGCGACGTCGCCATACCCGCTCAGGCTCCTTACGGCTGGGTGCCTTCTCGAATTCCACGATTCGGCCGGTGTCAGTCCCCAGGGACCAAGGCCATGATACGCAGGGCACCATTTCGCGCCAACATGTTCCGGGTTCACCTCTGTCGGGCACTCAGCCGTGGTAGTAGCACGGGTCGGTCGCGGGGCCTTTGTAGCGGTCGAGGCTGAAGATGTCAGCCTCCGGTTTCCGTCGATCGTCGGTGACCGGGGAGATCAGTTCCGGTGAGGCGGGGTAGCCTACGGGCGTCATCGCGACCACTTTCACGCCGGGCGGGATGCCGAGCAGGCTTTTGACGGCCCCTTCCTCGAACGCGCCGATCCAGCAGGTGCCCAGCCCGTCCGCGACAGCCGCCAGCGTGAGGTGGTCCAATGCGATGGCCACATCGACGTCCACGCTGTTGCCGTAACCGCCCATCTGGCGATAGGCCAGGTCGGGCAGACCGCAGGCGACGACCGTCAGCGGGGCCTCGGCCATCCATGTCTGGCCATGCGATGCGCGGGCGAGTTTCGCGCGATGCTCGGGGTCGGTCACGAACACGAAATGCCAGGGTTGGAAGTTGCACGCGGACGGGGCGAAACGCAATGCCTGCTTCAGGTGCGTCATGGCCTCATCCGGGATCGGGTCGGTCTTGTACCGGCGGACGCTGCGTCGTGTCCGGATCGCTTCGAGGACGTCCATCATACGAAGCCTCCTGAATATATGCCCTCCTGCGGGAGGGGGAGTCCAAGCGGGTATGCGGGTATCTGACAACTCATCCCGGCCGTGCCGGTACGGAAGCCGAGCCGGCTTACTGCAAAGGCCTGACGACCGACTGCGGCCGAAGATAATCGAAGAGCGTGTCCGGTCCCAGCACGCCGCCGCCGCACCCGGAGAGATTGCAGCCGGCATAGGGCACGCCGTGCGGGAAGAGGTTGTGCCCGTTGATCCAGCTGTTGCCTGCCTCCATCGCTTCGGCGACGCGGTCGGCCCGTTTCAGGTCGGGCGTCCAGACGCTGTTGGCCAGGCCGTAGGCGGTGTGGTTGGCCAGGGCGACCGCCTCGTCTTCGTCCTTGAAGGGCATGAGATAGGCGACCGGGCCGAAGATTTCTTCGACCGCACAGATGTTGTCGGGCTCGCCGGTCAGCAAAGCGGGCTTGACGTAGAACCCGCCCGGATGGTTGGGAACCTTGGTCGGGCCGCCTTCCAGGATCGGCCGGGCGCCCTGGGCGACGCCTCCTTCCAGGTAGCCGAGGATCCGACGGCGTTGTTTCTCATTGACCGCCGGTCCCATTTGCGTGCCGTCTTCGAGGCCGTGGCCGATGCGGATCGCCTGGAGTCTGTCCGTGACCGCCGACAGGAAATCGTTCCAGATCGCTTCGTGGAGCACCCAGCGCGTGGCTGTGCAGCAGACCTGCCCCGTGTTCAGGGTCAGGGCTGCGACGAGCTGCTCTGCCGTCGTGTCGACGTCGACGTCATCGAAGACGACGGCTGCCCCCTTGCCGCCGAGTTCGAGCTTGACGGGTACGAGGTTCGCACCGCAGGCCGAGGCGATCTGTCGGCCGACCTCCGGGGAGCCGGTAAAGCCCATGTGCCTGATGCGGGGATGCTCCGCCAGGGCTTTGCCGGCCGATTCGCCATAGCCGGCGATGACGTTGATCACTCCCGGTGGGATGCCAGCCTCCTGGACGAGCTTGCAGAAGTAGAGCGTGCTGAGCGGGGTATCCTCGGCCGGTTTGATAACGACCGTGTTGCCGGCTGCCAGTGCGGGCGCGATGTTCCAGCCGACCAGCAGCATCGGGAAGTTCCACGGCAGGATGAACGCGCAGACGCCCCAGGGTTTGCGCACCTGGCGCGCGTCGAACCCGTCGATCTTCAGGTCCGAGCTGTTGTGCACGTGTGTCGCAAAGTCGGCATACCAGCGGAGCGTCTGCGCGACGTTCGGGATGTCGCCGCCCTGCGCCTGTGCGAGGGGTTTGCCGACATCGAGCGATTCGAGCTGGGCAAGTTCGGGCAGGTGCTTGTCGAC
>PWPN01000360.1 GCA_003557125.1 Phycisphaerae bacterium
CCCGAACCGATCCACTCGTGCTCATCGGTCCTGATGGTTCGGGTCCTTCGGCCCCTTCGCCGTCGAGGCTGCGCCGTACATTCCAATCATGGTTGGAACATCACGCGCGGAGGTCACCACGGTGGCTGACCGCACCCCACAGGACGTTCGCCTGGAGTTGTTGAAGGCGGTCGCCGATCCGACGCGGCTGGCCGTGCTCGACAGGCTTGCGGAAGATGATGAGATCGCCCGCGTCGGGGCCTTCAACGCTCGCAGGGAACAGTTCCTGCGCCCGTGTCTGCGTGACTGGCGCCCCCTGCCTGATCGCGAGCGTCGACTGGAGCGCGTGGCCGACAGTGAACTGATGCTGTGCCTGTTTCACGCGGTGTTCGACCGCGATGGCATCGATGTGGGAACCGCGATGAATGATGGACTCCACGCCATCGGTTTTATCCGCCTCACCGTCAATGCGCGCGAGCGCATGGAGGCGCCGTTGCAGGCACTGATCGAGCGCGGGATGCTGGCACGTGTCGATGGCGGTATTGCCATCGGCCGGGAGGCGTTCGTGCGGCCAGCGTCATGAATGCTGACTTCCCGATCTCACCGCCACGCTGATCTCGGTCGGCGCGACTCGGGTCATCGATGGTTGTGCCCTGCCCCATTCATGTCGATGCGAGTTGCGTTCGAGGTTCTCGGTCCGGGGTTCGCCGAAAACGCCATCGACCATGAACCCGGCCATGAGGTCAGCAACACCATCAAGCGGACCGTGTACACGGAAATTGGGCCAGCCTCGTCAGCAATGAATGGCTCGCCCTGATTGACGTGATGGCGTGCCGTAGATGGGTGACTGGCAAACAACTCCACCCACGGAATCACTGCTTAACACGCCGCTTCACTACATCACATTTCTCCTTCGCGAGTTGCCGGGTGCGACGTCGACCGCCAAGGGCAATTTCGGAAGACGCTAGTCATATGCAGTTTGAAGTCGCAAAAACGGCGAAATATCAGTGCGTTATCCTTGCGTAAAGGCGGAATACGCATTACAGATTCGCGTTCATCACATATTTTCTGAAATTTTCATTTGACAAAAAACGCGACACGATCGTAGGCTCGATTCTCATTGAAGCTCCACGCTTTGGCCGGAGGGGGTATGGCAGAGCAGCAAGTCGCGGCAATGGACTTCAACAACTTCTCCTGCGGACTTCGCGCCAACTCGATCCCGCACGAGCATCACATCGGTAAATATCAGCAGCCTGTTAAAGGAGGGTCGTCCACATGACGGATGCCGCCGTTCAGCGCGTGTTCGAACAGATTGAGCAAGACGAGGACTTTGTCGTCGATCTTCTCCGCGAGATGGTGTCGATTCCAACGGTCAATCCCAAGTTTGTTCGGGATCCAGCCGTCAACAAGGAACCGGAAGAGCAGGCGCTATTGGAACAGGAGCTGAAAAAGCTCGAATTTGAAACAGAGCAGTTCGATGCGTTCCCGAACCGCCCCAACTTGATTGGGCGCTGGGGGGGTAGCGAAGAGAAAAGCCTCATCATCAACGGGCACATTGATGTGGTGCCCGAGGGCGACCGGTCGTCGTGGTCAGTCGATCCTTTCGGCGGGGAGGTGCGCGACGGCCGACTCTATGGGCGTGGAGCTTTGGACATGAAGGGCGGGATCGCCGCCGCGATTGCCGCCGCCCGGGCCATCCGCAGCGCGGGCGTGACTCTCGACGGCCGCCTGGACATCCATACCGTTGTCGACGAGGAGGCCGGGGGGTTCGGCAGCCGCGCGATCGTCGACCGGGGCTATAAGGCACAGGCCGTCCTCGTGCCCGAGCCAACCTGGGAAGCGATCAACCCAGCCGAGGGTGGAATCGAGTGGGTGCGCGTGACGATCCTCGGCAAGGCCGCACATGCCGGCTGGCGTTACAACTCCATCTATCCCCAGCCCGATCCCATGGATCAGGCGCCCGGGGTCAATGCGATCGAGCTCGGCACGCGCTTCCTGGCGGCGGTGCGCGAACTCGAGCGCGAGTGGGGGCTGCGCAAGAAGCATCCGCTTCTGCCGCCGGGCATTACCACCATCAACCCGGGCGCCGTCTTCGCGGGCGCTGGTCTGGGGGAGAACGGCCTGCCGCTGACGACCACGAATCCGGCCATCATTCCCGATGTGTTCGTCGCCGACTTCGATCTTAAGTTCCTCCCGACCGAAGACGCGAAGGAGGTCCGCAAGGAGTTCGAAGCCTTCGTCAAGGCCTTTGCCGAGACAAGCGACTGGCTCCGCGATAATCCCCCGCGCGTTCAGTGGGAGTTGGGCGGACTGCACTTCCCGGGCCAGGAAACCGATCTCGACCATGCGTTGGTGCGGAGCATCACGGATTTTCGTCGGACTTTGGGCGAGGACACCAAGATCGAGGGGTTCGTCGCGGTCAGCGATGCCGGCCATTATGGTGGCGCGGGCATGCCTTCTGTGCTCTACGGCCCAAGCGGTGATGGTATGCATGGCCTCGACGAGTATGTCGACATTGCCTCGCTCAAGAAGACGACCCGGGTCGTCGCAAACGTCATCCTCCAGTGCTGCGGCATCAAGGCATGATCGCCGGAAACCTAACGCAGACCCGATACCACGGAGCTACTGGACTGCATCATGTCTGACAGCCATCTCATCGCTGCCGTCTACAACGACTTTACCGGCCTGACGCGCGCTCGGACCTTTCCCAGCCGCGATCTCGGCAAACGTCTCGAAACGGGATTGGGGTGGGTGCCCGCCAACATGTGCCTGACGCCGTTCGGGCCTATCGCGGGGGCCAATCCCTTCGGACCGCTAGGCGACTTGCGGATGATGCCCGATCCAGAGAGCGAAGTGAGTGTCTCCCTGGGAGAGAACGTCGGGGACATGCACCTCTTCTTTAGTGATCTGCATGGAGCGGATGGGGCCATCTGGGACTGCTGTGTGCGCGGGTTCCTCAAGCGCAGCGTGGAGGAGTTGGCTTCCGAGTTCGGCTTGCGATTGGCTGTGGCGTTCGAGCATGAATTTGTGCTGGAAGGTCCCGACTGGTCGCGTGTGCCCATGGGGTTCACGCTCTCGAGCGCGCGGCGGGCAGAGCGTTTCCTGTCTCAGCTCAGTGAGGCGCTGATCGACGCAGGTGTGGCTGTCGAAATGCTGATCCCGGAATACGGGGCTCGCCAGTTCGAGGTCACTTGCAATCCCAGACCCGCGTTGCTGGCGGCGGATCAGGCAGTATTGGTGCGTGAGTTCACTCGTGAGGTGGCGCGTCTCCAGGAATCACACGCGAGCTTTTCGCCCAAGCCCAGCCTCGATGGGCCCGGCAACGGGGTACATGTGCACTTCAGCCTCGAGACGTGTGACGGCGAGACGGTGACCACCGTCGACGACGGAGAGACGCCGTCGGTGGACTCCCGCACGGGTGCCTTCGTCGCCGGCGTTCAGGCAGCGCTTCCGGGCATGACCGCGGCGTTGGCGCCGACGGCGGTGTCTTACCTGCGCTTGGCCCCGCAGCAGTGGAGCGCGGGCTACACAGCGTTCGGCTATCGCAATCGCGAAGCGGCGCTTCGCCTGTGTCCCGGCTCGGCCTACCAGGAGGCCGAGGGCAGGGCGGCCGCGAACGTTGAACTGCGCATTCCCGACGCCGGCGCGTCGCCGCACTTGTCGGTCGCCCTTCTGATCCAAGCCGGCATGGCCGGGCTGCGCGAATCCAGCGCCACGCCAACCCTGATGCGCGAGGATCCGAGTAGCGTGAGCGAGGCCGAACGTCGGAAGGCCGGTCTTCAGAGCTTACCCCGGAGCCTTCCCGAAGCTCTTTCCCGCCTGGAGACTGACTCCCTCTCGCAGCCGTTGATGCCAGAGCCGATGCGCGATGCATTCCTGGCGCTCAAGCGCGCCGAACTGGAGATGGTGCGTGGGTGCTCCGACAGCGAACTGTGCGAACGTTATGCACAGGTATATTGAAGCATGCAGCGCCGGGACGCGCGAGATCGACGAGGGATACTTCGCATTGAATCTGGGCGGTCGCGGGCGCTGCGTGATCCTGTGCGATCACGCCAGCAACCACGTGCCCGAGGATCTCGGGACTCTCGGTCTCACACCCAGCGATCTGGAGAGGGCCATCGCCTACGACATCGGCGCGGCCTGTGTAGCGGAAATGCTGTCGCTGCGATTGGATGCCCCCGTCGTGTCCACCACCACATCGCGTCTGGTGATCGACAGCAACCGCCCGATCGGCTCGCCCGAGTCCATTCCCACGTACAGCGAGGATACGGACGTTCCCGGGAATCGAAGCCTGTCGGAGGATGAAAGGGCACGGCGCGCCGATGCCTACTTCTGGCCCTACCATCAACGGATCCAAGAATTACTGGACGAACGCGAACGCCACGGCCTTGAGAGCTGGATCATTTGTCTGCACAGCTTCACGCCAGTTTTCGCAGGAGTGCCGCGGCGCTGGCACGTTGGGTTCACCTATGACCGCGAAACGGCACTGGCCAAGGCGCTCATCAGCACCTTTTCGGGTGAGGACGACTTGGTCGTCGGCGACAACGAGCCCTATCCGATCGACGCCGACGGAGACTATTCGCTGCCCGTGCATAGCGAGGCTCGAGGTCTTCCCGGCGTCCTCATCGAGATTCGTCAGGACCTGATCAAGGAAAGCCGCGGTGCGCGTCGTTGGGCCAACCGTCTGGGGGCGGCGCTTGCGTCGGCCAAGATTCGATAACGGGATTGCGAGATATGTCGGGAAAAGAAAGCGAAGCGCCAAGCCAGAACCTTGCAGAACTGCGTCATGCGCCATTGGATCCCAAGCGGACGGGCGTGCTCGTCATCGACATGCAGAACATGGAGTGCCAGCCCGAGCGTCTGGGCGAGGCGGAGCGCATCAAGAAGCAGCCATTCTTCGAGCGCCTGCGTGAAGTGGTGATCCCCAACCAGGTGCGGCTGCTGGACGCTGCGCGTGCGAACGGCATCGAGGTCCTGTTCACCACGATTGAAAGCATGACTCTGGATGGCCGCGACCGAAGTCTGGACTACAAGATTTCGGAACTGCATGCCGCGAAAGGATCGCATGAGGCGCAAGTCATAGACGAACTCAAGCGTGGTGAGAACGAGATCCAAATTCCCAAAACATCGTCCAGCGTCTTCAATTCGACCAATATCAACTACGTTCTACGCAATATCGGAGTCGATCATCTTGTCGTTTGTGGAATCGTGACCGAACAGTGTGTCGAGTCCGCGGTGCGTGACGCGGCGGATCTCGGGTATCTGGTCACGATGGTTGAGGACGGCTGTGCAACATACGATCAGGCGATTCACGATGACTGTATCCGACGGATGGACGGTCACTACGGTCGCGTCCTTCCGACATCCGCCGTGATCGCGGAGTTGCGCGGTGATGGTGAGCGGGGCGCCATTGGGGCACACCGCACTTAATGAAGCAGTAGTGGAGGCTACCATGAAACAGAATTCCAAAATGACTATGGGCGCGCCGTCGCGCCGGTTGTTGCTCGCCTCGGCGTGCGCGACCGTCGCACTGGCGGGACCCACCGCCAGCCTGGCGGGGGAGCAGGTCGTGAAAGTTGGCGTTCTTGCTCCGATCACGGGCGAGGCGGCCGCGGACGGCGAAGAGATGGTGCGTGGCGCCGAGCTGGCGGTCGAGGAGGCGAATGAAAGCGGTCGGGTGGACGGCTTTCGCTTCGAGGTCGTAGTGGGCGATACTGAGGACCAAAGCTCGGCCTCCGTGGTGAGCGCCATCGAGAGGCTCTCTCGCCAGTCCGATCTGCACGTCATCGTGACCGGTTACGCCAGCACGTCGAACTTTGAGATCGACTACATGGCGGACATGGAAATGCCCTATATTCTCGCGGCACAGTCCTCACAGACGCGCGACATCATAGCCCAGGATCCGGATGCCTATCCGACTGTCTGGTCGTACACACCCAGCTACGACGCGTACGAGACTGCGTTGCCCCCGGTCCTTGACCAGATCGAGGAGACTTCGGATCTGTCCTTCGAGGACCGCACGGTGGCTTTGATCACCTCGGATAATCCGTATTCCATGACCATCTACGACGGTCTGAAGAAGAGTTTTGACGATGCAGGCTGGACGGTCACTGTGGATGAAACCGTGCCCTTCGGCGAGGTCGGTGACTGGCGCTCAACCTTGTCGCGTATCCGGCAGGATCCGCCAGACGTCATCGTCAACACGGACTATCTTCCGGGCAACGGTGCGCGATTCATGCGTCAGTTCATGGAGAACCCGACTAACAGCCTGATGTTCATTCAGTACGCGCCGTCTGTGCCGGAGTTTCTGGAGCTGACCCGCGACGACTCCACTGGGGTGATCTACAACATGCTGGGCGCTCCAGTCGTGACCGAGGAGCAACCTCGTGGGCTCGAGGTGCTTGACGCCTTCGAGGCGCGTTGGGGTACTGAGAGCGGGATGTACGGTGTGGCTCTTTACGAGATGACGCACGTGTACTTCGACGCGCTGGAAAAGGTTGGCGATCCGGCGGATCACCTCGCCATTGGGGAGGCCATTGGGCAGACTGACAAGCAGACCGCGTCCGGGCGGCTTGTCTTCGATCAGGAAACCCACCTTGCCAAGCAGGGCAACGACTACTTCCCGATTCAGTTCATCCAGATCTGGGATGGCGAGCGGACCCTGTTCTATCCTGAGGAATATGCCGCCGAAGACTTCCGCATTCCGCCATGGATGTCGGCCGCGGAATAAAGGCATAGGGCCGGTCGGCGGGGCGTTTGTCCCCGTCGACCGCGTCCACACCTTGTGAGGAAACGTCATGTCACAGAGCGAGCCATCCGTTCTCCGCGTCGAACACGCCCGCAAGGCGTTCGGCTCGTTGATCGCGGTCAACGATGTGTCCTTCTCGGTCGAACAGGGCGAAATCTTCGGTATCGCCGGACCGAACGGGAGCGGCAAGAGCACGCTCTTCAACATCATTTCAGGCGTCCCGTTCGCGGCGGACGCGGGACGCTTCATCCTTGCTGGGCAGGATGTCACCGGGTTGCGTGCGCACCTGCGCTTCCGTCGGGGATTGGCGCGGACCTTCCAGACTGAAACCGCCTTCGACTGCCTGAGCGTGGAGGAGAACATTGACCTGGCGCGGGTTTATGGACCCGACAACCCAGAAGAGGCCTACGGCGTTGCCGAGGCGCTGGAACTGTCAAAGATATCGCGGCACACCGCCGAGATGAATGCCGGAGAGATTTCCGTCTTTGACAAAAAGAAGCTGATGATTGCGACCGCCGTCGTGGCACGGCCAAAGTTGTTGATGCTGGATGAGCCTGCGGCGGGCCTGACCAAGACCGAGATCGACGAGCTTAGGGAGGTCATCGTGGAGCTGAATCGAGCTGGGATTTCAATCGTGCTCGTCGAGCACGTGCTCCCACTACTGCTGTCGGTTGCGCAGCGCGTACTTGTCCTGAATCAGGGCGAGGAAGTCATGACCGGCCCCCCCGACGAGATGATCAAGGATCCCCGCGTGATCGAAGCGTACCTTGGCCGAAAAGGGCACGACCGTGTCAGCGCTGCTTGAGGTCGCGGGCGCGGTTACCGGCTATGGGCGCACTCGCGTCCTCCATGGGCTGTCGCTGACGCTCAATGAGGGGCGCAGTCTCGGAGTGTGCGGACCGAACGGCCATGGAAAGACGACGCTCATGCGAGCGGTGTCCGGGCTTCTCCGCCTATGGGAGGGCGATGTCCGCTTCGACGGCAAGTCCATTGCGCGCAGCGCGCCGCAAAGCATCGTCGAGGCCGGTCTGATCCACGTCCCACAAGGCAACCGCCTGTTCCCCGAGCTGTCGGTGGCGGAGAATCTGCGCCTTGGTGCCTACAGCCAGCGGGCGAGGCCCAACGAGGCGGAGAACCTGGAAAGGGTCTTCGCGTTGTTCCCGAAGCTCAAGACCCGCCGTTCGCAGAAATGCCGAACGCTCTCGGGTGGAGAGCGACAGATGCTGTCCATCGGGGTCGGTGTAATGGCGCAACCGCGTCTCCTGATCCTCGACGAGCCCAACCTTGGCCTGGCGCCAATTGTCAAGGAGGAGCTGGGCGAAGCCATCCAGGACATCGCCGAGCGTGACATTACGCTGATTCTGATCGAACAGGACATCGAGTTCATCATGTCGGTCACTAACCACACTCTGGTTGTGGAGCAAGGGGAGATCACGGTGGATACCAGCATCGCCGGAGATATGACGCATGAGGAGATCGTGAGTCGCTACTTCGGAGAAAACGCATGAGTCTCGATGCGATTCAGTCGATCCTCAGTAGCGCGGTGGTGCTCGGTAGCCTCTACGCCATCATGGCGGCGGGCTTGGCACTGACCTGGACCACTCTGGGAATCTTCAACTTCGCCCATGGCGCCTTGATGATGATCGGGGCGTACTTTGCGTGGCAGATCGGAGCCGATGCCGGATTCGGCCTGGGCGTGGCGGCAGGTATGGCCATTGGAGTAGCGGCGCTGGTGGGTCTGGGCGTCGTGTTCGAAAGGCTTGTCATTCGTCCGTTCCTCGGTAGCCGCCAAGTAGTGCTGATTACCGTCATCACCACGCTCGCGGCGATGATCTTTATCCAGAATTCAGCGCTCCTCACCTGGGGGCCACGCATGAAACAGATGCCGCCGGTCTTGCCTCAAGGTATCAGCGTTATGGGGATCAGCTTCTCGGCGGCGGAGTTGCTGATCGTCATCGCCGCGCCGGTGACACTGATCGCGCTGTGGCTGTTCCTGACGCGCACGCGGCTCGGCACGGCGGTACGCGCGGTGGCACAGAATCCCGAGGCAGCCGCCCTGATGGGCCTCAACGTGTCGCGACTATATTCCCTGGCTTTTGCGGTATCGGCGGGTCTCGCGGGTTTCTCCGGCATCCTGCTGGGTTCAATGCGCTTCATAACGCCGACCATGGGGGTCGAACCACTGATCAAGGCGCTGGTGGTGGTGATCTTCGGTGGACTGGGTAGTCTCGGAGGAACGATCGGCGCGGCTTACATCATCGGCTTCCTGGAAGCGACGAGCATCTACTTCATCGGCCTATACTGGACGCCTGCGCTCCTCTTCTTGGTCATAATCGTCGTACTGGTGATCAGGCCGCAAGGTCTGTTCGGCAAGGAGTAGAGGCATGCAGCGTCGCGACAGAACGTTCTTTGCGCTGATGGCGGCCGGTGCCGCAGCTCTTGCGCTTCTTCCGCTCATCGGGGTGGACGCCTCATTCCGCCACTTCCTGATTTTGGCCTTCATTTACGCGATTGTGGCATCGAATTGGGACCTGACGCTCGGTTATGGAGGCATCCTGAACTTTGCGCACCCGGCGTTTTTCGAGCTTGGCGTCTACGGCTACGCGATTTTCGCCTCGACACTGGAGGTCGAGCCTTGGCTCGCGCTCTTGCTAGCGGGTGGAGTCGCCGTCATCGCCGCGTTGATGATCGTCCTGCCCGTGCTGCGTCTGCGTGGCATTTACGTGATTCTTGTGACCTTTGCCTTTGGGCAGATCTGCCTGCAGATCGTGCTCAGCCAATCACAGATTACCGGCGGATCACAAGGCATGGTGCTTCTGCCCGGACTGCAGCTCGGAGACTGGAGCTTTGCCCGCGACGGGCGGATGGGCTACTACTATGCAACGCTGCTGCTTCTTGTGCTGTCCACCATCTATTTGCGGATGGTGGTGCGCTCCTCCTTCGGTCGCAGCATCCAGGCTCTGCGCGACAATGAGTATTACGCGATCAGCCGCGGGATCTCGGTCAGCCGGCAACGCATCCTGACTATGGCGGCGAGCGCCGTCTTTACAGGGATGGCGGGTGGTATGTATGCCGCATATCTGCGCGTGGCATCTCCCGAAGTATTCGGTCTCGACTTCCTCATCATTGTGCTCAGCGCCCTGCTGCTCGGCGGAACATCCACGATCCTGGGGCCAGTGATGGCGGCGATACTCCTCGCTATTCTGTCTGAGTGGATGATGGACCTGGGGGCATGGCGATTCTTGATCCTGTCGGTCCTGATCGTGGGGGTCTTGCGCTTCTATCCTGGCGGCCTGTACGCACTTATCGAGGGGTTGGCAAAGTGGGCAATCTCTGGCCGTGCGGCAGTGCGCCGAGGCGCTCGGAGCCCGTTAAAGTAATCTGACAAGGGGTTTAGTGGTTGGGCGCGTCCACTCGCCCACAGTGTGCAGTGCTCCGAGGCGGACGACCTTCGGGCGTGAGCCGCGTTGCTCGTCTCGCCAAGTGTTGACGGGCCATACCAGGCTGTATTCCCAGCGCACCTGCACAAGCCCCGGAACAGCCATGTGCACAACGCATGCCATTGATCGACCTGCTTGTGAACCGGGGGCGACTCCGCGTGCTCGTGGGCCGATCATGATGGCTGGGATCCGCTGCGAAGTGGCGGCGTTCGGAAAGTCCCACTACCGGTGCGATGATGGCTACAGGGAGTATGCGATTGTCAAGGACCATACTGATTGACGTGCTCCTGGTCATCGTTGTGTTTGCGGATCAATTCCAGCTGAAATACATTGCGCAGGGGGTTGCACCGGGAGGCAGGTGTTCCATGTGTGGACGCCTGGAGCGCTTGTCGAGAATGCACAGTCTCGCAACCCCCAATCCGGCCGAGTAAGGACTCAAGGTGCAGACCGGAGCGAGGACGCCAATGAACATCGCTGATCAGATCCGCGAAAACCTGGACCATCTGACTTCGTCCGAGAAGAAGGCCGGGACGACCCTGCTGGGGCACTATCCCTTTCTCGGCCTGGAGACGATGCAGACCTTCGCTGACAAAGCCAGTGTCAGCCCGCCCACGATTCTTCGGTTCGTGTCGAAACTTGGCTATCCGGGCTACCGGGAGTTCCAGCAGCAGCTCCGGGCCGAAGTGCACGAAAGGCTGGAGTCTCCACTGACACTTCTCGAGAAGAAGAAGGTGTCCTGGGACGGGAAGGACTCGGTCAGCGCTGTCGCGAAGGTCCTGATCGAGAATGTAGAGACCACGCTCTCGGGGTTGTCCGAAGACGAGATGGTCTCCGCCCTGGAGAGGATCTCTGATTCGCGACGCAAGGTGTACATCGTCGGCGGGCGCTTCTCGTATGCCCTTGCGGACTATTTCTACTGCCACCTGCGGGAGATTCGTGACCGGGTGATTTTGCTGGATGGGCAAACCGCACGGTGGCCCGAACATCTCATAGACATGAAACGCGGCGACATCCTGATCGTGTATGACATGCGTCGTTACCAGGATGACATCTCGAAGTTCGTGGAAGCGGCCGATGAAGTCGGCGCGTGCATCATGTTGTTCACCGACCAGTGGATCTCGCCCGTGGCGAGTCACGCCCGCAATGTCTGGTCATGTCATATCGAGATTCCATCCCCGTTCGACTCCTTCGTGTCGTGCGTCGCTGTCATGGATGTACTCGTCGCCCGAATGGCCGCGATGAACGAAACGGCACTCGCCAAGCGAATCAGGCGGCTCGAGTGGCTCCGCAACAAGGCGGGCATCGCCAAGTAAAAGGCGGGGATGCTGAAGCTGCGGTCCGCGGGAGCGTCGGCCACCCGATGCGACTTGCGGGGCAGTCTACGAGACGGGACACCAAAGCGAAGGGCAAGAGTGTGATCGCCGGGATGGCTCGGTGTGCCTAGGTCGGTCGCCAACTGCTACGATTGTTGATCGAGGGCCAGCATCCGCAGTATCCAGCCGCCAACCATGCTTGCATCCTCAAGCAAGATATCGAGCAGTCCTCCCAGCGCCCAACACAGATGGCGCGCAGAAACACTGTCGGAGAACGCCAAAGCCTGAGCGAGTGCATCGTACTCTGGGCGGTCCTCGAGCTTGCGGCCGAGTACGTGATCCACCACATCGCGCTCGGTTACGGTCGACGCCTGCAGCTTGGATGTCTACTGAAACGAGCAGGCGTCGATTGTGGGGCCGTGAAGGAACGCTGAACACCTCCGGCCTTGGGTGAGGGGTCTTGGGTGAGGTATAGGGGCGCTCAATGCGTCTCGCGATCCGCTAGCGCGCGCGCAACCAGAATCCGGATCACCATGCCTTGGCCCAGCTCCGTCGTTCGTGTCCACGACACAAGGAGCGCGCCCGGTCGCTGGTCAGTGCAACTCCTCCCTGGTAGCCCCCGAAACCGTTAATCCCAGGGCGGTTGATAACTCCCGGGCCAGGATCCGGAATCGGCACGCGGCGGATAATGAATCGCGCTGAACGCTACGTCCATGGAAATGAGCTGGGCGGGCGTCTCAGCACTCGCCATCATCGGGATGCCCAGCACGATGCCCTCAATGACACCCGGGCTGATGCCGCCAAGATAGTCATCATCCGGCTCAGTCTCGTTACGAGTGATCAGGACATTAACATCACCCAGTTGACTCATCTCCGAAGTATTCGTGCTGTAATAGTCCGCACCTTCATACTCGCAGAACCGTGCTCCAGTTTGCCCAGCCTGCAAGGTCACTTCACCCGTGTATCCAGGTGGAAAGTCGAAGTGCGTATCAAGATGCAAACTGAGCCCCGCCCCACGCTCACAGCCCGTATGGGGCCGTACGCCAGAGCGCACAAGCCTCCAGTCACCAGTGTCATGATGGCCGCCGCCCGGCTCCGTCCATGAGGGGGTGATTTCCATCTCGCCACTACCACCCGGTGTGCGCTCAATGAAGTCGGGCGTGTCCGGGGGGAGAGTCCGGCCCCGCCAGACCGCCGTGACGGAGCCGCACTCATCGTCGGCCGACTGCAACGGCGGATCACATTCATACTCCGGCGGCTCACCGTCCGCGTCATCCTCGTCCTCCTCGTGACCGACGAAGGACACAAATCCCGTCCCCCAACGCTCGGGGGCCTCCTCATGGCCCCGGATCCCTTTCTCCGAGGTCGAATACATCAAGATTTCAGTGATGGGTGGATCTTCCGGTAGATCATCAGGCGCCTGGTACGTGAGTTCATAGAACCCTCCGGTGTAATCCCTGGTAACACTAATGATCTCCCCGGGGCCTGTTATCTCCGGCTCACTCAAATCATCCACCACGGCGTGTTCGGCCGAAACCACAAACTGGACCTGTTCACCCTCGGCGACTGATCGATGGCTGCTCGGATCAAACACAACATCAATGTGATTCAGACCGACTTCGGTGCTTTCAGTCGATACCACGGCGCTCCAACTGCCTTGCGGAAACTCTTCCCGATCAGGCGTGAGGCGCAATCGTGTCGGGTTGAGCGGACTTCCCTCGAAAGCCTTGGGTGCGCGTAACCGAAATTCAAACGGCGCCGCATCCATCGGTTCAAGGGGGCTCGCCAGTTCGATGATGGGGTCGTAACCCCCGACCGGGTATGTGGTGTCGATTCGATGTTCCAGCCATCGCCCCGGCGTCTGGTCGACCAGATCGATGTCGTCCCACACGAAAACAATCTCCACCCCATCGATCTCATCCAGCCATGAGTCGAGCATGGGCTCAGCCGCCGCCATAACCGCATCCGCGACCTCTTCGGCGAGAAACTCCTTCAACTCGGCCTTCATTCCATGTTTCTTTAGCTGACCCCATGCCCTCTCGATCGCTTCCCGGACGAGATCTACACCCTCGCTCTCGACGGTGACAGTCACCTCATCCACGCCAAGCTGATTCGGCATGGCATCTTCGTTGGCAATGCGCGCCGGCGGCGGATCGAGAACACCATCCACATCACGAATGCAGCAGGGCGCGACCCAGCGATACATCTGGCTCAGTGTGCCCACCCCATCCGCGGCCTTCACGGCTCCGTTAACGCCCGCGACCAACCCCGCTGCTGCGGTCGCACCCAACGGCCCCGTCACAATAGCCGCCATCATCACATAGGTGCCAAATATGTCACTGAACAGATCCAGAGACTCCTGCAGATCCCGTGCGGACCGGTATGCCTTCATCTCCACGGAGAGTGTGGCCGGATCCTCGATGTTCAAGATTTGTGATCCGTCGAACCGCGCCGCATCCTCGCCGGCATCGGCCAGGGGAACACTTTGGCTTGTTGGTGTGTCACTCGCGCGCTGACGGTGATGTCCATGATGCTGCGGGGTCACCATGACACCACTGGCGTTACCTAGAAGGGTTCCATCCTCGGCCAACATTTCAGCCAGACCATCGAGCGCGGACGCCATGCGCTGATCCGCAAGCACGCGCTCGAGAAAGACCAGTTCATCACTACTGAGCGTTTGGGCTTGGGCGGCAAGCGACTCGGGATTCTCTGTATCCATGATGCTTAGCCAGGTGCGCATCAACGGCAGCAGCGTCACTGGCATCATGTCGAAGTCATGATCACGCCAGTGCTCGAGGCTGTCGGGATAGGAGAGGCCGATTTCCGTCGCCGTGGCTTCGAGCGCCGAGTCGAAGGCAGCGAGCAGCTCGTCGACAGCCCCGTGTCTGCGGGCCGGCAGAGGATCCAGGGCAAGGTCGAGTACCGGCCCGTGGTTGTCGCCGTCCGTGATCACAAGTTCGATCTGCGCGCCATCGAGATCCACCAACGGTGTAACGACGACGACTTCGTCATCGTGGTTGAGCAGTGGCACGCGGAGATCGTCCTCGGCTTCGGTGGGATGCGTATCAGCACCGGCACGCTGATAGGTCGCATACAGATCGGTCGACGCTACGTCATCAGGCAGATCGAGGACCGCCAGATAGTGCATCTGCTCCGCCTGGGTGTCGGCGAGCTGCACTTCGGACAGGTCAGGCCCGGACTCCGTACTCTCGGTTTCGGTGTCTGATCCCGTGGTGCTGTCCGTGTCGGATTCCGTACTACTACCGCCACTTCCCCCACCGCTTCCCCCACAGGCGCTCAGTACCAGCGCCAACAAGACTGCCGGAGTGAGCCCCCAGCCGCGGACCCTGCTGCCTTCCCATCGCATGCCCCCCTCCCTTCCCGACCGCTGCAAGGCCGTGACTGCTGTGCGTTATCAGAACACTCCCAATTTTCCGAGGCTTCGCGGAAGCCATGTATCGACCCTCTCTCCCGCGTAGACCATGTGTGAAAATCTGTCAAGGGTGCGTCGCGGCAAGAGACGTGATGGCAGGGGCGCCGGAGTGCAGAGGCGAGCGTTCCAAGTGCGTGAGAACGAGCCGGACTTTTCGGCGGCCTGGGAGTTACGGGAACCTGTTGCGGTGACAAGGGGAATCCTCCGCTGATTCACGCATGCCGTAAGTGGAACTGATGCCGCGTGGACATCTTTATCATCGCGCGAATTTCGCCAAGGGCCACTTTCGGCCGCGCCATTCGATGATTCGATCGAGTCTCCCGGTCGCAGTGGCGGGATATGGGGATGGGGATTGTGCGTCAGTGTCCCCGGGCTTTCGCGCGCTTTCAGTGGGACGCAGGATCGACGCCGTGAGAAAGGATAGGCGCATGGCACGCGCCCTTGTTGTCGGCGGTGGGTATCAATGGCGCGGCATGTTGGTACGGAACTCGGCGCGTGGCAGGGCCGCGTGGCGGGTAGGGTGTGCAGGCGCCTGGTGCGCCCCCCCATTGACCGGGGACCGGTCAGGATGGCGACTTTTGCGGATATGTCATGGCCACTGCGCGTGTCGTGGGGCAGGACGCATGTCGAGCGCGAATCGCGCCCCCCCCCATTTTCCCGGGGACGTGGAGTCCGGGCGGGCCCGTGAGGTTGGTCATGGCGGTCCCCTCCCTCTGGTTGCCGCTCGCTGCTTCGGCTCGGATTGATCGTGCAAGGAATCAGTGAGGGGTGTGTAGGCACGCCTCGCGTGGAGAGGAGAGCAGAACCTCGGTGTCCGTCCACGGGGGACGGTGTGAAACCTACCGCGCCACTTCCGTGGGGCGGAATGAACGGCCAACCACGAAGGCATCAATGAGTGATCTGTCATGCGCTTGTGATGGCGGAGCGCCACTCCTGTGGCGCGGAGCCACCGTCTGGAGCCCAACCCATGGGAGTCCACGCCGTTGCGGGGTCAGCAAGAACCCGGCACGACCGGGCACAGACGCGAGGCCGATTGTCAGCTGTATAACCGCGGGCCATTTCGATCTAGGTAGTAGATTGGGACGGCTGGAATGCCCGGTTCGGGGCGCATTGAGCTCGTGGACAGATCCCGCACGAGAAGAGCCGGGCATCGGGACTCAAGCGGATGCCGGCGAGTAGTCACGGTCTCCCCAGTTATATCCGAGTTACACCACCGCGACAGGCACAAAAAGGAGGAAGATTACGCTCCAAATCGCGCAGAAGACGAGTGCAATTGCCGCCATGTCCTCGCAATTGTAGGATTCCTGACGCCTTCACCCCGGATACACCCCTTTGCAGCCCCTGAAGACGGCACAAAATGGACAGGTCGATGGCCAACCAGTTGCCAACGGCGTGAAGCAAGGGTTCCGGGAACGCAAGGAGAGCGCGCGTGCGAACCAGCGCGGTGTCCCCACGCAATTGTCGGCGTTGATCCAGCAAAAGCTTCGGGAAGTCGAAGCAATAGAAGCAGACCTGAACCGGTGGGGCGCAACACTGGTGGATCCGGGCACCCATCGGCGAGGGGCGACGCGGAGCGTTCACTTCGTGTGGCGAAGTGCACGTTCGAAGAGTGCGAGCACGCTCGACTTGATCCGCGGGCCCGTCTGGCGGATCGAGCGAGGCGGCGAGGAGGAGTCCTCGTCGAATCGCCCGCCCAACCTCAATCAGTTGCGTCGAGTCCATGTCGACACTGTTGTCGAGCCGCTCAGGGAAGCGAGGCAGCAGGTGGTCTTGCTGCAGCGCCGGCGCGAGGCGCTGGTCCAGCAGCTTGAGATTACCGCCCAGAGGATCGCGCAATGGCCGCCTCGCCCCTGCGTAGTCGCCGTTCACAACCCGATACCCGCGATCGCGCGGTCTATGCCGGAAAGGCTCTGGCCAGTCCTTGAGGAGCGCAGGGCGCGATGCCTGGCCATGAGCGATGCAGTGCGCACCGTGGGTGCGCGCATCGGCGAGATCGAAGAGGCGATCGAGGACGGGATGATTCGCTTCAATACGTATGGCAAGCGCAATCGCAATCTCATCGTGCGCTGGAACATCCGGCGCACGAGCCTGTTCGGGCCGGTGCTTGCGGGCCCTGCGTGCATTCAACTGTTCAAGAGCATGACGGGGCGGCGCTACACGGCCCTGATCGGGGAACTGAGCGAGCGCGATATCGACTGGTCACGCGTGCAGGGAGCGCAGGCCGGACAGATTGAGGGGGCCGGAGCGCTGAATGATTTCGACGGGTCGCCGGCAAGCCAGGCGCGTGGACGTCGCCAGAAGACCGTGCCGCGGTGGGTGCTGCGGCGCGCAGGGCAGGCGCGTCATTGCGCCGACCTCCAGAGGATCTTCCAGGACCTGCGCGAGCTGGCACGAGAGCGAGTCGAGCTGGTGGGGCAACTGCGCGCCATTGGCACTGCAATCCAATTCAAGCGAGAAGGCTAGGCTGCGATGAAGCAGGAAACGCAAGTGCTGCACAGGTCTCCCGGCAAGTTCACAAGCGAGGTCCTGGGCGTCGGCCTCGACGTGGGTTATGGGGAGCTCAAGGGGTTCCGGCGTGGCATGAAACCGGTGGAAGAGCCCGCTGCGGTATCCGAGCTGAGCGGGACCCGGGGCGGCTGGAGCGAGGGCGAGCCGAACTTCGCGCTCGTCGAGAAGGAGGAAGGCAACCGCAAGCGGCAGTTCTTTGTCGGCAATGCCGCGCTCGAGTATGGGGACGTGCGTACCGGCAGCGTGGACTCGAGCTATATCACCAGTGAGAAGTACCGTGTCCTCGGCCTCTATGTGCTCGATCGCCTCGCCGGCAAGAACCCGGCGAGTCTCGTCACCGGGCTGCCGGTCGAGTTCTTCGCCGGTAAGGCCGGTGAGCTCAAGCAGGCGATTCAGGGCTGGCATCGGTATGGCTTCGACATCCGCGGCATCGAGGTGCTGCCCCAGCCGATCGGTGCACTGACGGATCTTGGCCGCGACTGGGACTGGAACCGGCTGACGGATGTGGACCAGGAGGGTCGGATCGGCATTGTCGATATCGGCCGCGGCACGGTCGATTGCATCGAGGCCAACAAGGGACGCATGCACCCGACGATCCGGGGCGGTCGCAACGAGGGCGTGAGCATGATGCATGATGAGCTGTACCAGTACCTCATGAAGCACAAGCCCGATTACATGCCCGAGCGCAGCGAGATCCCGGGCATCATGCGCGCCGGCGGGGTCGAGTGGTACGGCGAATGGGTCAACCTGGACAAGCCGATCACGCGCATCAAGAAGGCGTTCATGGAGCGCCTGGTGACCATCATCAGTGAGGTGTGGCCCCGCGGTACCGCCCGCCTGCTCAGGATCGTGTTCACGGGCGGCGGCGCGGCCGCGCTCGAGGAGTATCTGCGCGAGGGACATGGCAAGGCCTTCGGACCGAACCAGGTCCTCATCCCGGACAACCCGGTGCAGGCCAATGCCATCGGCTTCGCCAAGATCGCCACCATCAAGGCGCGCCAGGGATGAGCGGTGCGGGGAGAGCGGTCGTGGATGCCGCCGGTGACGGCGAGCTCGCCAATGCACCGGGAGAGGGATTTCTCGAGATCGAGATTTCCTTCTGTCCCGGCAAGGATGACGATCTCATCGACTTCTACCAGCGCCTGTCGTCGGTCACGCCGCAGCACGCCAAGCTGGTGTTCATCGCCCTCATGGAGTCCACGCGCGCAGCGGGCTGGATCCGCATGGAGGCCGTGCTCGAGGTCCGCCAGGAGGGCAGTGTCCACGAGGGCAAGGATGCACCGGCGGGAACCTCGCGGATCCGATTCCAGGTGCCGGGGGCGCATTATCCAGAGCTGATCGAGTGCTGGCACAGCATTCCCAAGCGCAACCGCAGCCGATTGTTCATCACGTTCCTGCGCTCGGCCTACCTGCGCCACTATCGGGATGGAGAGCCACTGCCGATCGCCGCACTTCCCCTGCAGGCCCGCCAGCAAGTACACGCGTCCCTGCCCGCGGGCGTCCGGGAGGCGTCGGGCGCGGGAGCCCCGCGAGAGACAGCGCGGCAGGCACACGATGGCGCATGGGTCGCGGATGACTCCGCGGACCCGCTGGAGGAGGATGACTTCCTCGCCGGCATCCTCGGGAATGGCGCTGAGGTCTGACGAAGCGGATAGCATGCGCGCAATGCGTATAACATGCGGCAGATCACGCTCAGTATAGAGCCGCAAGGACGAAAAACCGCAGAAATACGTTCGTCATCGCGCGTCAAAGCGATTCTTTAGTGAACTCTGCCTCTGTTATAGGCTTGATCCGCACAGCACACGCCCAAGCCAGTGGCTGCGCCATGCGTGCGAATGGAATCAGGGAACCTCGCCATAATCGAGCGAGTGCGGGAGCACCGGTTGCTCTCGTGGGGTACGAAGGGAGTCGTAGCGATCATGACCATGGAACTGCAGCAGCCGGAGCCGCTCTCGATACCGGATCATGGCCCGGACTTCTGGTTGAGTGACCAGGACGGAGTGCGTGCCTACTTCTCCCGCGACCTGCTTGGCCGCCTGATTTGGGATCCGCGCCCAGCGTCACCCACCTCCAGCGCGCCCCCCTTCAGTCGAGCATCGCGCCCGGTCGTCTTCCCTGACGAGCATGCAGCGCCGCAACCGTGGCACTGGACCCGCAGCCGCTTCACCCGGGAACTGCGCGCGGCGATCGAGCAGGCGCCGGAGCCGTTCCGTGAAGTGCTTACCAAGGCATTCCCGAATGCGGAGGTTCCAGCGACGGATTGGTTGTGGCTGCCGTTCCACCAGGGGGAAGAACGCCCGATTTCCGGCGCGGACGTCGAGGCGGTCATCGACGCGCTGGAGAGTCCAGGTGCTGAGGCCCGCCTGGTCGCCCGGGCCCGCGCGAAACTGGCCGCGCAGGGCATCGCGCCGCTGCCGGAAATCTCGACGTATCAACCCGATTACCACGACGTCGCCGATGGAGAAAAGCTTGAGCCCGGGGAGCCGGTGCGCACGCGATGCCGCGGCTGGTCCAGCGACGGGCAGGTATTGCGCAAGGCAATCGTAGAACCGAAATAGGGGCACACATGGAAGGCATAACGATGGGGGCGGTCGGGTCCGCGACGCACAGGGGCGGTGAGATTCCGCCTTGGCCGGACTGGGCCGATGCGCTGGATCACGTCCAGCCGCTGGCCGAGGTGGGGCGGACCTGGCGGGCCGTGCGTCTGGATGATGTGCCGAATCTCCTCGGCAGCCTCTTTGCCACTTCCGATCTTTGGCTCGAAGTGATTCACATCGAGGTGCGCTTTCTGCAGGAACCATCCAGCTCCGGTCTGCGGGGCCGAGCCGATGTCGCCGTGCGCGGCACGCTGCCGCCCGAGTTCCCGCCCGGGGGTTACCTCCCGTCATGCCTGCTGATCGACTACCTGCATTCCTACCGAGACTGGGCGGATGCGATGGGCGAGGCGGCATCGTCGCTTTACATCGGTGCGAACCGCGGGGGCATGTTCTGGCGCATCATGAATCGAGAAGAGGTGGGGCGGCCCGATCCCGTGCTGTAAACCCCATGCTGTAATCGCGGCCATGATCGATAGGCGCGGGGCCTACGGTGAGGATTGGCCGACGCGTGCATTCCGTCGCAGGTTTAGTCGCTCTTGCTGCGTTCCCTCTCCGCAGCCCCCCTGGCGGAATTGGCTACCTTGAAGTTGCCGGAGCGGGGTGTGGTATTCCCTCTCGTGCTGTTCACGGCCATGGAATTGATTCCGCGACGAAGACCCGGGCCGCCAGGGCCCCCTGAGGCCGCATTCAATACCCTGGTGGTAGAACCGGTGACGCCGGTTGCCACCCGTCCCGCGGTTCTTGCCGCAATACCTGCCTTGCCGGCCACGGCCCCTGGGCCTCCGGCGGCCGCCGATTTCATCAAGCCCATGGCGGCGCCGTAAACATTGCTGGTCACGAGCATGAACGCGAGATAGACGGAAGAGGCCGCCCCGATGTAGATGCCCAGCTCCAGCGAGACGCCGAGGAGTGCATAGTGGCGCATGAAGGACTCACTGTAGTCCCCGCTGTGGCTGCCGATCGACATCAGCAGATACCAGGCCCAGCCGCCAACCTCCAGCACGATGAACAACAGCAGCATCGTGATCTGCAGGAACGCCATCAACTGGAGCGTGATCCAGAACTTGTCATGCTGACCGGGGATGATGGCCAGGATGGAAATGAACGGGAACAAGACTCCGGCCAGGAGATATCCCCCCGCCGCGAGGCTGATCGCCAATGGGATGGCGAAGGAAAGCGAGATCCGATTCGTCAGTGTCTGCAGGCGCTCGCCGACCGAGGTGACCGCGAAGTAGGCGAGTTCGAGCCCCGGATCGCGAGCGCCTGGGGATGCCGGGTATTCGTCGAACGCGGATCGCGCCTCCTGGATGAAGCGATTCTGGGTGCCAAGAGCGGACAGGTGACTCATCGACTCGGACAGGGAACACCCGCCATGACCCGGGCTGGGCCGGCAGTGCGCGAACTGCTGTGCCGCTTCCCGCCGCGAAGCGAGTTCATCGGGGTCTTCGCTTTCGTAGACTGTGTAGAAAGCCTTCCAGTAGTTCGTCATGGCCTGTACGACGGTCTCATAAAGCTGCCAGCAGTTGGTCGGTTGCCACACGAGCTCTCGGTCCACACGCTGCCTCAGTGGATGCACCGTTGTGGACGGGTCTGCTATGAACTCCTGGGGGCGGTCGACCATCAGGTGTCGTGGCACATCTGCCTGGGGTTGCACGGCGCCGGTTTCGTAACGGAACTGGCTCAGCCAGAAGTCCGCTGATGGCACTGTATACCCGCGAATCTCCGCATCTGGCAGGTTGAACGCATTGAAGCGCGCATGTTGCATGGTGCGTTGAGCGGAGCCACTGAGCGCGCCCTCAAAGCCTCCTTCGATGAATCCCCGCGTATCCCCGGAGAATCCGGCCATGATCATCTCCTCTTCGGCCAGGGGGACATTGCCGCCCCATGACGAGTCGCCTTCCGCGAACTGCCCCACCTTTTGGCAGTGGCGATCGTAGTCGTGGAGCATGTAGATCAGCTCTGGAGCGGCGGCCATATGGTCTGCGAGGTTCTGGGTGGTGAGCGTCGACATCTGCCCGAGCGCGGACGTTCCGAACTTCTCATCCCCGATCCGCCCGGCGGTGATGGCCGAGACCATTTCAATGATGTATTGGTGGGCCGTCGTCATCACGCTGTCCATGACCATGAAACCGAACGCGGCGGAGCGCCCACCGGAGGGTTCGCTCAATTGGCCATCCACCTGCATCAGGTCATGTGTGACGTTGGACAGGCCGCGGTCGGCCGGGTATGGCACCGGATACAACGAGATGAATGCCACGAAGAAGAAGACGAGCACCTTGGCCGGATTGAAGTCGCGTGGGGAGATGAACATCCCGATCAATGAGACACTCAGCCCGACCAGGGCGGCCAGATAGAACAGGACGTCGAGGTGTGCCCACGCAGCGGTCTGGAAGAATCCCGCGAAGTCAGAGGCGGCGCGCAGACTCTCTTCGGGTCGACGGAGCCAGTCCGCCATCCTCTGGTACTGACTCGCAC
>PWPN01000165.1 GCA_003557125.1 Phycisphaerae bacterium
GCTCGGTCTGCCCCTGCTCTCGGTTCGTTGACCGCTCAACCCGATCGAACCGCCGTGGTACGGACCCGTATGCCCGGTGGTGTGACAGGGACAGCCTGCGAGGGCTTACCTATGTCGATTGTTCGTAGCGATGTAAACCCCTGAGATCCGTTAACTGCCCTGCATCTGCTCATAGAGCTCATCGGTCTTGGCGGCCATGACGAAATCGTTGTGGTGGAGACCTTCGATTTTGTGCGTCCACCACGTCACCTTCACACGACCCCATCCCGTGCAGAGCTCAGGGTGATGACCCTCCTGCTCGGCAAGTTGACCGACCTGTTGGGTGAACTTCAAAGCGTCGGCGAAGTTCCTGAAGGTGAATTCGCGCTCCAGCTGTTTCGGTTCCTCCTGGGCGATGAGACGCCATTGAGGGATCTCGGCATGCAATTGGGCTGCCTCGGCATCGCTGATGCGCGGCGAGTCATTGCGACAGGCTTCGCACTTCGATTCACTCAGGGTAGTCATGGTGTCTCACCTCCGTTCAATTCGAGGGCCGATAATACGCTCTCCTATCGATTGAGCCGCTTAATAGAAATGATAGTCACATCGCGCACGTGGAGCCGTCCGGCAGCGCTTTAATCACGAAATACGAACATTTCGTAGCGATCCCGACGCTGTGGGCGGCATCGCGGCCGAGCCCGACGACATCGACAGAATGATTCTCATCCATACTTTTTCTGCGCGGTACCGGCATGCACTCTTATAATGAATGGAGCAAGCGTCAATGGGATGCCATTAAGAAGTGTCTTGCTGTTTACGGGAGGTGAACCTGTGGATGCCGTCGATCGAAACATCCTCCGCACCCTCAACCGCTCGACAACCCCCCATGCCGTCTCCATTTACATGACGACGCATCGCGACACGCAGCGCGAACGCGAGGACCGGATTCGATTGAAAAATCACTTGCGCTACGTCGAGCACACGCTGGATGACATGGGCTGTCCGCGTTACGACACGGCCCGCATCATCCAGCCGATCGGTGCCCTTCTGGATGAACGCCCTTTCTGGCAGTGCCTGGCCGACGGGTTGGCGCTCTTTCTGGGCACGGAAGGCATGCGTTTTTTCCGCACGCCGATCCGGTTCGACGATTTCGTCCATATCGCTGACCGCTACCATATCACACCCCTCATCCCGCTCGTGCATCGGGAGGGGCAGTTCCATATCCTGGCGCTCAGTAAAAACAAGGTGCGCCTGTTCCGCGCCAACCAGTATGAAGCACACGAAGTGACGCTGATTCACGCTCCCAAAAACATGCAGGACGCCCTTCGTTACGACGATCCCGAAAAGCAGTACCAATTCCATACGCGCACGCCTCCCCGACCGGGAGGCCGCCATGCCGTTTCGCATGGTCACGGCGTTGGCATCGATGACGAGAAAACGAACATCGAACGCTATCTCCACCGTGTGGACAAGGGTATTCAATCGGTCCTGCCCGACGACGTCCATGAGCCTCTCGTGCTCGCGTGCGCCGAACCGATTCAAGCGATCTACGCCGAAGTCAACAGCTATCCCGGCCTTGTCGAGACGCATGTCAACGGCAATCCGGACACGCTCAACGCGCAGACGCTCTGGTCACGGGCCTGGCCGCTCGTCGAGCCGCTCTGGACAGCCCGGCAGCGCGAGGCTGTCGAACGCTATCAAAATGCGGCAGGCACCAAGCCCACATCCAACGAGATCGGAACGATCACGAGCAAAGCCGTCCAGGGCGAGGTGGAAACTCTTTTCGTGCCGGCCCGCGAGCGGATCTGGGGCACGCTCACAACGGACGGGTCGCAGGCTATCGTGCACGAGGCGCGTGAAGCGGGCGATCAGGATCTGCTCAACCTGGCGGCCGTCGAAACGCTCAAACACGATGGCACGGTCTTCTGCCTTGAGCGTGACCTCGTCCCGGGCGATGGCCCCGCAGCAGCGCTGTTCCGCTGTTAGCCGTTGCGAGTCTCGGCCTCGCGTTCGCTCGAAACCCGTCCGTGCACCATTCTTGCACGCTGGAGGAACGCTTTATGTCCCACGTCGTCAAGCTGCTCATGAAAGAATTCGTAACCCATGATACGATGCGGTTCATCGTCGAACGGCCCGCAGGCTATCGTTTCGATCCGGGGCAAGCGACGAAGGTCGCGATCCACACGGAACGATGGAAGGATAAAAAGAGACCCTTCACCTTCACCTCCCTGGACGACGACGGCGTACTGGAATTCACCATCAAACGGTACCCCGATCACGAGGGCGTCACCCATGCGATGCACCAGCTCAAAAGCGGCGCCGCGTGGGAAATCGGGGCAGCCTGGGGCACGATCACCTACAAAAAACCCGGTGTCTTCATCGCAGGCGGCGCGGGCGTCACGCCCTTCATCGCGATCCTTCGCCGTCTTCGTGAGGACGGGGCGCTCCAGGGCAATCGTCTCATTTTCTCCAACAAGACGGCGCGCGACGTCATCCTCGAAGCCGAGTTCCGCGAGATGCTCGGCGATGCGTTTCTTCCGACCTTGACGCGCGAAAACGCACCGCCCTACCGTCACGGCCGCATCGATGAGCCGTTCCTCCGCGACACGATCGAATCCTTCACGCAGCCGTTCTATCTCTGCGGCCCGCGGGGCTTCGTGAAAGACATCCGCGCCATCCTCGAGCGTCTCGGCGCTCAGCCCGATGCCCTGGTCCTGGAAGAATGAGGGCAGGGTCACGCGGCGTCCGCGCGACGCGAACTCCTCAGGTGGAATGGGAGAAGTCCGCTTCGTCGGTGATCATTTGATGTGAATCACCCGGTTGGCGAGATAGGTCTGCCCGTACATGTCGATGGTTCGGACCTGGATGAGGTGCGCCCCAACGGAGGCGTTGGCCGGGAGTGTGGCTCGCCAGTGAAAATTATGGGGCAAATGGACGGGCGTGTTCATGGGCACCCATGTTCGGGGTTCCAGATTCGACTCGAACTCGCGTTGACGAACCCAATTCGGGTCCGGGGTATTCACCCTTTCCATCGCGATCCATTGGCCGTCGAGACCCAGCCGCATCTCCGTCGTCGATCTCTCGGATTCCGCGAAGACCTTGACGAGCACCTCCGTTTCATGGGCGTCAGCCGCTGCGACTTGATCGGGTGCATAGATATTCATCTGATAGTCGTCAGGGCGGCGGGACACTTTGTATCGGGACGAATACGTGTTCCCGTCGAACGTCATGATGTAATAGCCCTTGGGCGTACCGTCTCTCATGAGCCCGTGCGGTATTCCCATCTCGTCGGGCATGCCGCGGTACCACGCGCCGCACGCCGTCGCTGCGACGACGTGATGATGCGGGGTATCGCCGTTCCACCCGTCTTCGGCCGTGAAGAAAAACTGTACGGGAACATGCCGATGCGCAGACAGGGAAAGCGTATGCGGCCGATTTTCAATAAGTCGAAAGATCTCGCCGGTGTCGCTCATGGCCCCGATCTCGATGTGCATCATAAGGACCACGAGTCGATCGTCCGGGACCCGTTCGAGATTGTTTCGTAGCCATTCCATCTGCCGCGTGTCCAGCTTGGCTGTGTAACCCTCGGGCTGGCCGAAGTAGGCATTGTTCAGGACGACGAAATGCACGGATCCGTAATTGTACGAATAATAAGGGGGACCGTAGACACGGGTGAACGTCGCGCTTGACAGATGATGGTCGGGACGAGCGTCGAAATTCGCGTCGTGGTTGCCCTTGACGTTGTACCAGGGAATCCCGATGACCCCTTTCGACTTCGCCATCGGTTCGAAAAGCGAGGGATCGTCATTGACGATGTCCCCCAGTGTGACGCCGAACGCAGCCTCGACACCGACGAGTTCCGGCATGAGATCGTGAGTCGCGTAGAACACTTCCCGCATGTTGCGCGGCTGCGTATCGCCGAAGACGACGACCTTAAACTTTTCGGGCTCGTCATGGCGGTACAGAGGAAAATCGACGGATTCGGGAAGCGGGCCCGTCGGATCGATGCCCGGGTACCGTAGCGGGGACGAGCCCTCCGGCTTGTGGATGTAGTAGAAACGGGGGAGGTTGTTTTCGCAGACGGGGGTCATCCAGCCGCTCGGCTTGGTGATGAAAATGACCGTCCAGTCATCCACGGGCAGCCGGTAACGGCCCTGCTCGTCCGTTTTGACGACCGTTCGGCCGTTGGAGACCTTAACGCCGGGAATGCCCTCTTCGCCCGGGTCGCGTACCCCGTTCCTGTTCGTGTCGTGAAAGACCACGCCAACGGCATACTCGGCCGACTGGGCGATCCGATGAGAAAATAAAACCAGCGCGACAGACACGATCATGACCGACTTGGCGTAGCTCATACGGATCTCCATGCCATCATTACGCTTCTATGCGGAATATACTGCATTATCCCCAATTGTCGCTACGTGGTCAATCTGGTGCCGCGATCACCCGTGCGTGCAACAACGTGCGGACTCGATAGCCATGACCTTCGAAATCCCCCCGATCGCTCGTCAGGGAATCCCCTATCGAACATTCCGTGAAGGCCTTGTGATATGAACCGTTCGAACGGAACTATGATTTGTGAGCTTTTGTCCAGACAAGGGCCGTGTATATGTGCGCAGTGCAGAGTGCAGCAGGAGTACACTCTATCGTGAGTAATAAAACTGCATGAACGAGACCGACATGGCACACACGCTGGTGGACACTATGCGGTTCATTCGCACTTGATCGCCAAGTGACCATCAGCGTTATAGCGGATTATCGATAGGACTACTGGCAAGTTAGAAAAGGAGCAAACGATGTCGATTAAAGGTTATCTGAAGGCTACCGGCAAAAACCTGGACAGCATGACGGATCTTCTGGTGGAGATGTTGAAGGATCTTTATGACGTGGAGCACAGCGTCATGAAGGCCCTTCCGATGATGGCGGACTCCGCACATGACCAGAGTCTCAAAAGTGCGTTTCACCATCACCGCGATGAAACAGAAGCTCAGATTCGCCGACTGGAGCAATGTTTCGACAAGCTCGGCGTCAAACCCAAGCGGGAAACCTGCGAAGGCATCTCGGGCATCCTGGCCGAGGGGGAGGTCCTGATGCACGCCAAAGGCGAACCGCACGTGAAGGACGCAGCCCTGATCGCCACCGCGCAGATGGTGGAGCATTATGAAATCGCCGGCTACGGCTCCGCTCGGAGCTTCGCCAGCCACGTGAACAGATCGGACATCGCCGACCTGCTTCAGCAGACGCTGAAAGAGGAACATGAAACGGATTCCACGCTGACGCAGCTGGCCGAAAGCGTCGTGAATCCGGCATCCGCAGCCGCATCTATCTGATGTCCGCGCCGGGCCGTTCCCCGCCCGATCCGAGGCGGGGCGGCCCTGCGTCATCGGAAAGGAGAACGGCATGAGCCATTCCGGCAAGGGGACGCCTCCGTCGCAAAGCCAACCCCGACAGCCGGGGCGCGAACATGAAATGGAGCCACAGCCTGAATTCCGGGGCCGGGAATATCATGCAGCCGGCAAGCTCGAGGGCAGGAAGGCCTTGATCACGGGCGGCGACAGCGGCATCGGCCGGGCTGTCAGCGCGTTATTCGCACGGGAAGGCGCGGACGTGAGCATCGTGTACCTGGAGGAAGACAACGACGCCGAAACGACCCGACGTTCCGTCGAAGAGGCAGGACGCAAGTGCGTCCTCATCCGTGGGGACGTGGGCGATCGGAAACTCTGCGATCAGGCGGTGAAGCAGACGGTCTCGGAACTCGGCGGCCTCGATATCGTGGTCAACAATGCCGCCGAGCAGCACCTCGTGGAATCGTTGGCGGACCTGACCGACGAGCAGCTCGAACGGACGTTCCGGACGAACATCTTTTCCTTCTTCTATCTGACACGGGCAGCCCTGCCGCATCTGAAGGAAGGCTCGACCATCATCTGCTCGACGTCGGTCACCGCCTACCAGGGGCACGAAACGCTGCTGGACTATTCCACGACCAAAGGCGCCATCGTGACGTTCGTCCGTTCGCTCAGCCGGTCACTGGCGAGCAAGGGCATCCGTGTCAATGGCGTGGCGCCGGGACCGATATGGACGCCGTTGATCCCTGCATCCTTTCCGGACGACAAGGTCGGCGAGTTCGGCGCTGAGACAGCCATGCAAAGGCCGGGTCAGCCCGAGGAAGTCGCCCCGTGCTATGTCTTTCTGGCGTCTGACGATTCGTCGTACATGACCGGCCAGGTTCTGCATCCGAATGGAGGGAGAATCGTCAACGGCTGACCCGGTCGGGGGCGGTGCCAGGAGGCTCACGTCGCCGGCGGAGGGATGGCTGTGCACCGGAATGGAGACGGACCATGCCCGAGAA